>JAYTQI010000439.1:0-3094 GCA_043746825.1 Hyphomicrobium sp.
GAACAGAAAACGTTGCAACCTATCGACAACCCGTTCGGTGCAAGGGTGTCACCTATGTCTTAGGTACGATCCGTTACCCATCTGTCCGGGTCGGACAGAGGGGAAATGGTGCCCAGGGCCGGAATTGAACCAGCGACACTGCGATTTTCAGTCGCATGCTCTACCAACTGAGCTACCTGGGCATCATACGGAGCCACGAGGTGGCGCGCTAAGTCCGGCCCTTATAGGGGGCTCAAAGCGGCCTTGCAAGCACCTCTCACCCAGTCCCAAAAATCAATCGGAATCGGACTGATTGGGGGCAACGGGCGCGGTGATAGCATCGCCGTCCTCATCCGCATCGGAATTGCCGCCTGCGATCGCATAGGTTCCCATCAACCAGCGCCCGAGATCAACGTCGGCGCAGCGCTTGCTGCAAAACGGCCGGTAAGCCTCAGCAGTCAGACGCTTGCATACCGGGCACTTAGGCGGTTTAGCGGCGGTCTTTAGGGGCCCATTCGATGCCATGTGCTCTGGCCCTTAATCGCGATCAACTTCTGCGAATTTCAGCCAGTTGAAGTGGATGGGGAAGTCCTCGGCATTGAGCAGCCCAACAACCTCCGTCACCGGCAAGCCGACGACGTTGGCATAAGAGCCGACGATGCTTTGCACAAAGCATCCAGCCAACCCCTGTATGGCATAGCCGCCAGCCTTGCCGCGCCACTCGCGCGAGGCGATGTAGCTCTCGATCTCGGCCCGCGTCAGATGCTTGAAGCGCACCCGGGTCTCAACGATTTTTTGGCGAAGCTTGTCATCTGGCGTTATCAGGCAAACGGAGGTGAAAACCTTATGCGTACGTCCCGACAAAAGTTGCAGAGACGCCATGGCTTCTTCGACGTGGGCGGGTTTGACCAAAATTTTGCGCCCGACCGCAACCACCGTATCCGCAGCCAAGACAAAACTGTCAGCCAGCTCTTTGTCGTTTGCAATCTGGTTGCGCCCAGCCTCGGCCTTGGACCGGGACAAGCGCGAGACCAGTGCGCGCGGGGTCTCGCTCTTTTTGGCTGTTTCGTCGATAGACGAAGGCCTGAGCGCATCCGGTGTGATCCCGACTTGCGCCAAAAGCGTCAAGCGGCGCGGGCTGGCGCTGGCCAGAACCAGGCGCGGCCGTTCGACCTGGCCCTTAATTTGTGAGCGCTCACGCGCCAGCGACCGGCGCAGAGTCTCGCGGCTGGGGGCATCAGCACGCCCGAACGTGGGCAACAGTGGGCTTTTAAAAATTGTTATCATGATGAACCAAACGGTCCTAATCCCAGTTGAGGCGGGACAATGCTGAGACCTCACCCGAAAAGCAAGGGGTAACGCCTCATTGCTGGAAAGGCGGAAACAGGCCATGAGTAGCTCTTAGGTTTAAGCAATTTTGATGGCAGCCATGATTTCCAAACCCGAAGCCGCTGACATCCTGTCCCGGGCCCCGCTTTTCGGCACGCTCGACGAGCTTGGCCGGCTGGCCGTTCAGGGCGAAATGCGGGAAGCTAGTTTCGACGCGGGGCAGGTTATTTTCACGCGCGGCGATCCAGGATCCGATATTCATGTGGTCGTCAAAGGCCGGGTCCGGCTATCCGTTTTGACCGCCGATGGCCGCGAACTTTCCTTCGCCCATGCCGAACCACCCAATATTTTCGGCGAGATTGCCGTCTTTGATGGCGGCAAGCGCTCAGCCGATGCGACAGCCGTCAGCAAGACCCAAACACTCACACTTTCAAAGGCCGCTTTTACCAGGCTGCTGACAACGCGCCCAGGATTGGCTGAAGCCGCCATCCGATTTGTATCCGCGCGCCTCAGAGATGCCGACGAACAGCTTGAAGCCATCGCCTTGCATCCGATCGAAGCACGCTTGGCGAGGTTCTTTCTCACAGCCGCGCGCCAAAAAGACCCAAGCGGCAAATCCAACCGCATCACGCTCTCACTCACCATCTCCCAGAGTGAGCTCGCGCTCCTCATCGGCGCCAGCCGGCCGAAAGTCAACGCCGCCCTGAGTCTGCTCGAAGCGGAAGGGGCGATAGAGCGCAAAGGATCTGAGATCGTTTGCGATACCAGGGCCCTCAGCGGCATCGGCGGCATGGAATAGGCGCTTAAGTTACGGCGGCTTCACGAAGGAACGCAGATGATTGACCGCCTGCTCGTGCACGCTAGAAGCATTGGGAAGCGATTCAGAAAACTCCTCTCAGTCATCGGCGCGGCCGGCACGCAAGGCTATCCGCCCGATACCCAGCGCCGCCTGAAGATCCTCAACATGATCGCCATGCTGATCGCGATCACGACGCTGATCTACGCCATTCAACAAACAATCGCCGACTATCAAAGAATGATGCCGATCATCATGATCAACATCGCCCTCGCTGTTTTGGCGCTGTTGGTTCCCTTTGCCCATCGCATCAGTGACATTGCTGGCGGGCTGTTGCTCGTTGGCGCGGAATTCGTCGCACTCTTGGCCTTCACCGCTTACATCAGCCGCGCAGGCGGTGCGCATATTCAATATTTCGTTGCTGCTGCCGCGCCATTCGTGGTGTTTGGTTTGCAGCGGCTGCGCCTCATCCTCACGATGGTTTTTATGGCCGCAGGTTTGCACCTTTACGCGTGGTATTATTTCCGCCGCTCCAATGCTCTGCTGCCACTCGACGATGCCTTCTTGAATGCCAACTATATTCAAGGCGTCGTAACTACATTCGCTCTCATTGCCGCCTCGGTCTATTACGCTTTCAGTTTGGCCGAGCGAGCAAAAGCCGAGACTGATGCGGTACTACGCAATGTCCTGCCCGACAGCGTGGTGGAGCGGCTTAAAGCCAACCCGCAAGAGCCAATCGCTGACGGTTTCACAACGGCCTCAGTGCTGTTTGCCGATATCAAAGGCTTTGTCATGCTGGCGCGAAGTCTCGGTCCGGAGGCGACGGTTACGCTACTCAACAAATTGGTCAGCGCCTTTGATGCGCTCGCCGAAAAGCATGGCGTTGAAAAGATCAAAACCATCGGCGATGCGTACATGGTGGCGTCAGGGGTGCCGGTGCCGCGCGCTGATCATGTAGCCGCGCTCGCCGACATGGCACTCGACATGCTG
>JAYTQI010000440.1:0-3092 GCA_043746825.1 Hyphomicrobium sp.
CGCTTTGGCGCTGCATCTCGACGACAATCGTCAAACCCTTATTGAGGATAAACGGAAACGGGTGGGCCGGATCGGCAGCGATAGGCGTGAGAATCGGGAAAAGTTGGGTGAGGAATAATTTCTCAAGCGCGGTGCGTTCCGCGGATGTGACGTCATCCGGTTGCACGACATGGAGACCGCTGGCTGAGAGCTCGGTTTTTAGCACGCGCCAGCAGGCTTGCTTATCGGCCACTAGGCCTGCCGCGAATTTATTGATTTGGGCCAGCTGCTGCGACGGCGTTTGCCCATCCTGCGACAGTGTGGTGACGCCGGCTTTAATCTGCCCGTAAACGCCCGCCGCCCGCACCATATAAAATTCATCGAGGTTGGAGGCTGAGATCGAGAGAAAGCGGAGGCGCTCAAGCACGGGGTGGCTAGTGTTCTGAGCTTCTTCTAGCACGCGGCGGTTAAATTGCAGCCACGATAGCTCACGGTTATAGAAGCGGTCCGGCCCTTGTGGGGGTTCTGAAGCTTCAATCTTTGCAGTCGTTTTTGTTTTAACCGTCGCCATATTTCACTCCCGATCCAGGCAGCCGCGCCAGGGATCACGGGCTAATGTAACACAACCATGACAAAGACCGGGAGGGGGCTATCCCGGCTTTTCAGCCTCTTCTATGGCATCCAGTGCCGCCGCCGCTACGGGGCGGGTGACGGCGCGCTGCATAGCCAGCGCCAATCTGTCAGCCGCGCTCACCAAACGCTGGGCTGCGTGCGTGGAGCGCTCCATGCGGACCAGGACATAATCGATAACGTGGGGCTCAACAGCGAGCTGGCGGTCGGCGAAAAGCTTGACCAGGACCGCTCGCAGCAAAGCGTCGTCAGGGGGGGCGATTTCGGCCACGGGAAGGGCGCGGATGCGTGAGCGCAGATCAGGGAGTTTGATATCGAGGTCGCCCGGTGCCGTCGCCGTTGTTATCAATATCGCAAGCCGCTGTTCACTTACGAGATTTAAGAGATGAAAGAGCGCCTGCTCATCGCAGGTCTCTTTGTCGATGTCTTCGATCACCAGCGCGCCAGCATTCGCGAGGGCTGGAACTTCGGCGAGCGTAACGTCCGCCGCCGCCAGCATGCGGGCGTTGGAGCGCAGGCACCAGACGTTGGCGAGATGGCTCTTGCCGGAACCGGCTGGTCCCGCAATGACGGCAGCACCTATGGGCCAGTCTGGCCAACGGTCGACAAGGTCAACGGCGGCATTGTTGGATTGCGAGACCAGAAAATCCTCAAGCCCAAGGGCTGGACGGTGAGGAATCTCCAATACGAGCTGGCGTGGCGTCATTGTCATGCGCGTCAGATCTTTGTGCCGGTTTGGCCGCTATAGACCGATGAATGCATGTAGGTCTCAAGCCCGAAGCGCACGAGCACCCCTATCGCCGCCGCCACCGGGACGGCAACAAGCAGACCGAGGAAGCCAAATAGATAGCTGAAGACAAGCAGCGCAAAAATCAGCCACACCGGATGCAAGCCAATTTTTGAGCCGACAATTTGTGGGCTTAAAATTGCAGCGTCCAAAACTTGGCCAGCCAGGAACACGCCGGCCACCATCAGAATTTGCTGCATCTGCGGCCAGAATTGCACGAAGGCAAGGCCAGTTGCAGTGAGAAGGCCAAGCGCCCAGCCTGCAAAGGGCACGAAACTGAAGACACCCGTCAACAGGCCTACTAGCAGGCCATAGCGCAATCCAAGCGCGCTCAAGGCAAGGCCATAAAAGGCCGCGAGCACGAGACAGACGATGCCCTGGCCGCGGATGAATGCCGACACCCGGCCATCGATATCGCTGGCCAGCTTCCGGATAGACCCAGCGTTATCGCGCGGCAACCAACTGTCGATCTTGGCTAAAATCTTCGGCCAATCGAGCAGGGCGTAAAAGGTGACCAGTGGCGTCACCAGCATAAGGGACAGGAAGCTAAAGGCCGCCGTTCCATGGCTCCACACCGATTGCGCGATTGATGTCGCAACGCCGGGCAGCGACTCCGAGACGCTGGCAAGGCCACGGTTGAGCGCTGCTTCGGCGTCTGGAAACCGCGGCCCAAGCCGTTCGCGCGCAATCTCTTCAATGAGCGTTTTAAGGCGGGCGGCCTCGGCTGGCAAGGCGGCGATAAGCTGTTGCGACTGCTCGGCAATCACGGGCATCAGAAACACGAGGGCGAGGACGAGCAGCAGTATTGCAATGCTCATAAGCAGAACCGTTGAAAGAGCGCGCGGCACGCCCCACGAGGTCAGCCGGTCAACCAAGGGATTAAGAAAATACGCAATCGTCAAACCAACCACGAACGGCAGCAAGACGGGCGCCAATTCGCGAACGATGATGGCCATGACCACAGATGCGGCAATCCAAAACAATGCGTGGCGTTGCAACTGCATGTGGGTCTCCGGAAGGTTCGCGCTAAAAAGGGCGCAGCGAGTGCTGATGCCAAGCTTAAGAATTCGAGCCTGTCGTTTCATACAGCGTCATGTGCCGCAGCCAAATGCGTAAATAGGCAATCAAGGAGGCAATTGTCGTCGCCGCTGTCAGCCAGATCAGAACAACAATCGGGCCTTTCAGGTTGAGTTGGAAGGCTTTATCGGCAAGCACAGTTGCGGCCAGCACGATTTGCGCCACGGTATTGGCCTTGCTGACCACAATAGGTTTCATCGGCGTTGGGTGGCCAAGCAGCCACGATAGCACGATCCCGATGACGATCAGCACATCGCGCGAAACCACCGCAATGACGATCCACGACGGCAAGATGCCTTCAACGCCAAGGGCAATAAAAATGCAGACGATCAAAAGCTTGTCGGCGATGGGATCGAGATAGGCGCCAAGCTCTGTCTCCCAGTTAAAGCGTTTGGCGAGAAAACCATCGATAGCATCCGAGATGCCCGCGACAACGAACACGAGAAACGCGGGCTTATATTGTCCCGTGACCAAGAACCAGAAGACAACTGGAACGAGGATCACCCGGCCGAGCGTAATGAGATTGGGGATGCTCACACGAAAAAAACCTTGTCTGTTGGATAGGCTGAGATCAGCGAAGACCGGTAGCGCATTGTCAAGACTAGCCTCGCGGCGTTCT
>JAYTQI010000441.1:0-3066 GCA_043746825.1 Hyphomicrobium sp.
TGGCGCTTCTCGCAGAATGGCTGCGAGTAACCTTCCACCTTGCGCTCAACCGCGCCGAGACACGAGGTGTTCGCTGACGGCCTGCAAATCCGCGCGAAGCTTGCGGATGACAATCCGCAGTCATGAGGTTGAATGTGGTGCGCCGTGACAGGGCCCGCGTCCGCTACCAGCATGGCGGCTGTGATCAGTCCGAAAAACAAAAAACCATGCCTGCGAAAACGTATCATCGCACTCCTGCCGTTGGAGGGCTCAGCGAAATCATCAATGCGGCGCGAACACGCGATAGATGAGCGGGCCAAGAACGGTGTGATCTTGGGCGTAAAGCTGAACGTTATGTTCAAACGAGCCAATGATCTGCGGCCACGACGGCACATAGCTCATGACAGTGAAATAGGCGGCGGCTGACACGACTAAGTTTATTGCATAAGCCCGCAGCAGCATAACGCCTCCAACCCGGAACCCTGATTAACACTTTTTTAATCAAAGCACGCGGCGATGCGGCGCTCAAGCCTTTTCAAAATCGCTTCGCAATCAAAGTTTATACAAGTGGCCTAGCAACGATGTGTTGGAGAGTCCGGCGCGGAGTCCGGCCGGGCTTACTGCGCGCAAGCTGTGATCTCAGGCGATGGCGCAGGCCTAATGCTGGCTGCTCGATGAGGACCCAGGACAGCAAGGCCAAGGGTAAGGTGATGGCCAGCGCCATGCCCGCAATCGCAAGAGCTGGCAATGTTGGGAACGCCCAGATCAATGCCTGCTCAACTGGGCCGGCATAAATATAAACGCCGAACGAGAGATCCAGTTTGTTGCACAGGCTGCGCAGCCGGCCCCATCTCAGGCTCGCCAGCCAGATCGTTGCATAGGCCAGGAACAGTGCTGCCGCCAATTCACCAAAACGGCTGGCAATGGCGGCAGCGAAGACAAGAAATAGCGGCAACACGACAGCGCCGCGTACCGGTAGTTTGTCTTTGGCCAGGTAGGCCAGCACGCCGGTTCCAAAGAACAGCGCAAAGTAGCGGACATTGTCAGAAAAGCCGTAGGTCTCTGGGGCTTGCGGTCCAGCCGCGAAAATCACGGTGATAAAACCCGCGAGCGCCATGATCGAAACATGCCGCCAGCGAGGATTGAACATCCCAGCACTGCCCGCAATCGCCAATCCGAAATAGCAAAGCCCTTCGTACTTCAGTGTCCACAACGAGGTGTTGACACTATGTGCCAAAGCGTTGGTCTCAAACACGCCTGGCAACGGCGCATTGCCAGTTGTGAGCGACAGCGTTTTCAAAATGTAGGCGAGCAGTGCGGGACTTGCTGCATAGTCAACAAAACTTAACCGCGACACCGCTGGGCCCAAAACAACGGCGGTGATCAAAACACATACGGTCAACGCCGGAAAAATTCGCAAAATACGCGCTGTGGCAAAGTCGGTGATCGAGCGGCTGCGTTCAAAACTTTGCGCCACCAGAATGCCGCTGAGGATGAAGAACACTTGCACCGCGTGTTGCCCGAGCGAATGACCGGTCCAGGCGTGAAGCGGTTCGCCTTGCGGCGTGCCAGAGGTATACAGGTAAGCGTGTGAGACAAGCACGAGCAGCGCCATGGCAAGGCGGAGCACGCCAAAGCTGTTGGCCTCTGGGTCCATGATATCGCCGAGGCGCACAGACCTTGGCGCGCTCAAGCTCAAAGCCGGCCCGCGGGCCATTTGGGCAAAATCTGTTTGTTCCGGAAACGAACGCATACGCTCTAAGTATGCATCAACCTTGCCACCTCGATTACCGTTCAAATTCCGGCTAAGCCGCGCGGCATTTACCTTAACAACTTCAAAGCACTAGGAGGCCCGTAGGCGGCCGGGATTTTAGAGGGCCAGCGCACTAGCAGGCACTTCAAAAAACCGCTGGAGCGTGATCCCTGTGCGATTGAGCGCATGTTGGAATGCGCAACATCGCTCCATCACAAAATGGCGGAACGATAAAAGGCATTAAGGTTGACGGTGCAGCGGTACGGTTTGGAGCGCAACTCAACCCGCTGCTTCCCGCACGCACGCCGTCCATGAGCCGGAGGCAGATCCGGGATCACTTCGTTTGCGGTATGCAAGATCGAGACACATATCCTTGGACGTGATCCCGGCTGTTCGCTTGGCCCAAGGGCCACGCTTCTGCCGGGAATGCAGGCGGAGAGAAATGCGGTCCGCCAATTTGATGTCAGATTTTACGTGCCGCGATTTTTAACTTCAGCTTCTCGGACTCAATCGCCGCAGCTTGCGAGGGCCAGCTGTTGCCGATCCAGTCATCGGTGCCAAACAGCCAGTACCAGAAGCGGTTACGGCGATGATAGCGCTCGATCATCATCTTGTTCAGCGTGTCCATCTGGCCGTTCAAGGCGTTGAGCGTTTCCATCGGCTTGCTGCCGTCAAGGTCCAGTGTGCCCAAGCGGTTTGAGATGACGGAAAGATCGCCAGAGGATTCACTGCGCCATTGATCAATGGAGCCAGCCAAGGTGTGCTGATTCTGGTTGAGCTTCATCAGCGCGTCGTGCACTTCGCCGAGATCCTTGGCGTAGGCTTGATGCTTGGCAGCGGCGGTGTCGATTTCAGCGGCGACGGCGCGCTCAACGGCATCGACACGATCAGCCATCTTGGAAATCGCGTCACCAACTGCGCCCTGCTGGTTGGCGTGTGTCGACATCAACGACGTGATCCGTTCCAGGACTGGACCGGCAAGTTGGCCGCCAAACTCGGATTTCTGGCGGTCAAAGCCAGCCAAAAGACCTTCCATGCGCGAGGTGCTGGCAGTGTTGGAGGCAAGCGCGCGGGCAATCTCGCCTTCAAGTGTCTTCAAGCGGTCTGCAACGCCGTTGTCGCTTAAAGGTTCGCGGGACAGCAGCGCTTCTTCAATAATGTCGAGACGATGCGCGATGGGTTTGAGGTCAATCGAACCTTTAATACGGTCAACGATATCAGCTGAAAAATCGCTGCCGGAGCTGGCGTCGCGAACGGCAAGCTCAAGCTGTTGCAAGCGTTCCGACAACACGGTCCACGACCGCGACATATCGTTGAGGCGCTCTTCGAGCCCG
>JAYTQI010000442.1:0-3059 GCA_043746825.1 Hyphomicrobium sp.
GCCAGCTATTCTGCCGCGGCCTGAGTAGCGAGCGACGGCCCAGCGCGCATGACTTCGGCATCGACATAAGCTTCAAACTTGGCGAAATTCTTCTGGAACATTTGCGCAAGTTTGGCTGATGCCACGTCATAGGCTTTGGGGTCAGCCCAGGTGTCGCGCGGGTTCATGATCCTGGCATCAACACCCGCTAACACAGCCGGGACCTTGAAACCAAAAACCGGATCAACCCGCATCGTCTGGTGTTTCAATTCACCCGACAGCGCGGCATTCAACAACGCACGCGTCACCTTGATCGGCATGCGCGAACCTTCGCCGAACTTGCCGCCCGTCCAGCCTGTGTTGACAAGCCAGCAATCGACCTCGTGTTTGGCGATCAGCTGGCGCAACATATTGCCATAGACGCTGGGGTGACGCGGCATGAACGGCGCGCCAAAGCAGGTCGAAAATGTTGGCTTTGGCTCAGCTCCCATGCCCTTCTCAGTGCCCGCAACCTTGGCCGTGAAGCCTGAGAGGAAGTGATACATCGCCTGGCTCGGCGTGAGCTTGGCAATCGGCGGTAACACGCCAAAGGCGTCCGCTGTCAGCATCACAATGTTTTTCGGATGTCCCGCGCAGCCGGTGGCGCTGGCATTGGCGATGGCCTCAAGCGGGTAAGCTGAACGGGCATTTTCAGCCAAGCGGTTGTCGTCGAAATCCGGCGTGCGGGCCTCACCTTTCAAGACGACATTCTCAAGCACCGTCGCAAAACGGTTCGACGCATCCCAGATTTCAGGCTCAGCTGATTTCGACAGCCGGATGGTCTTGGCGTAGCAGCCGCCTTCAAAATTGAAAATGCCGTCATCACTCCAGCCATGCTCATCATCACCGAGCAGTTCGCGCGTGGGATCGGCCGACAACGTGGTCTTGCCCGTTCCTGACAAGCCGAAGAACACGGCAGAGTTTTTATCGTCGCCAACGTTGGCTGAGCAGTGCATGGGCATGACGCCCTTTTGCGGCAGAACATAATTCAAGAACGAGAACACGCTCTTCTTGGTTTCGCCAGCATAACTTGTGCCGCCAATGAGCACGATGCGCTTAGAGAAGTTGCAAGCGATGACGGTCTCAGAACGGGTGCCGTGATAAAGCGGCGCTGCCCGGAAGCCCGGCAGATTGACAACCGTGAATTCAGGCACGAAGCCGTTGAGCTCGTCTAAAGCCGGGCGGCGCAAAAGGTGTCGGATGAACAGCGCATGCCACGCGTACTCCGTCACGACCCTGGTGTTGAGACGATGCGTGGGATCAGCACCCGCATAAAGATCTTGCACGAACAGCTCTTTGTGCTTGGCGAAGGATATGAAGTCTGCGAGCAGACGGTCGAACTGCTCCTCCGTCATTGGCTTCGAGTTGTCCCACCAAATCGACTTTTCAGTTTCAGCGTCGCGAACGACGTATTTGTCTTCCGCTGAGCGGCCGGTATGCTGACCCGTCTCAACCGCAAACGCCCCTGTTGAGGCCAAGCGGCCTTCGCCGCGCCTTACCGCAATTTCGATGAGTTCGGCCGCCAATGTATTGCGGCGGATCTTCTGGGAAGCTTCGAGTGGAAAGAGCTGTACCGTCATATTTGCCCTGTATCGATCACCTAAGGTAGGTGGTGCCACGTTCAATAGCCGGGCCATTTCCGGCTAGCTAACCTGAAAAACCGGGGACCAAAATCTCCCAGCCTGACCGGCCTCACAATTTCTTCGGCGGTTACCGCTATGCCCGATAAACCAGCCTTCCGGACTACGCAACCGGCGTGCCTATCTCAAGGTGTGCTATAGTCGGCATCCGAAAGTCGCAGCCTAATCCTTGGGCAAGTCCACGGTATCATTGATATTTTTAGATTTTATTGAGATCAGGATAACTGACGGACCGATTCTTTCCCAGTGCCTACCAACACGTGCGAGACTGCTATCCACTACCTTTGCTTGCCGCCAGCCGGGCAACCGCCTATTCAGGTGGCATTCAGGCTCCACCAGCGAAGAAGGCGCCGCCACAATTGGTTCACGTTGCGGCCATAGAGCCCCTAATACCGGGTGCTCGGCATGCCCCCCGGGCTGGAGAGGAAAAAATGAAAGAAAAGAGCACAATCGCGTTGGTCGATGACGAACGCAACATTCTCACCTCGCTGCGGATGGCGCTTGAGGCGGAAGGTTACAAGGTCCGCACCTATGGCGACGGCGTCTCGGCACTTGAAGCTCTGACCGAAGAACCAGCCGATCTTGGAATTTTCGATATCAAGATGCCGCGCATGGATGGCATGGAGCTTTTGCGCCGTGTCCGCCAGCAGTCCAACATGCCGGTAATCTTTCTCACCTCGAAGGACGAAGAAATCGACGAACTGTTCGGTCTCAAGATGGGCGCTGACGATTATATCGCCAAACCCTTCTCGCAACGCCTGATCGTGGAACGCGTCAAAGCTGTTCTGCGCCGCATTGCGCCGAAAGACCCGGCCATGGTCGAGGAAGAAGCCAAGCGCGTGCTGGAGCGCGGCAAACTCAAACTCGATCCCGAGCGCCACACCTGCCACTGGGATAACAAGCCCGTGACGCTGACCGTGACCGAGTTCCTGATCCTGCAAGCGCTCGCCACTCGCCCAGGTGTTGTCAAGACCCGCGACGCCCTGATGGATGCCGCTTATGATGATCAGGTCTATGTTGACGACCGCACGATTGACAGCCACATCAAGCGCCTGCGCAAGAAATTTAAGCAGGTTGACGACGATTTTGATGTGATCGAGACACTCTATGGCGTTGGCTATCGCTTCAAGGAATAGCCGCATCTCCCATCGTTGGAGACGGCCATCGCTGGAGTCGGAATGGCGATCGACATCAATGAACGGACAGAGAGTGCGCGCTTGATCAAGGCGCCACTCAAGACCGGTGTTGAAACAGCAAAGCCCGGCCGGCCATGGACGGCGGCTGTCTCGGATATCCGCGGTCCGCTGGGCCGGTGGTTTGCGCGCCAGCCCCTCACCCGCTTCATTTCGGCCAGCCTTTGGCGGCGCATCCTGATCTCGAACTTGATGGGCTTGCTCGGGC
>JAYTQI010000443.1:0-15982 GCA_043746825.1 Hyphomicrobium sp.
AGTTCAAGCGGGCGCAAGTTGTAGATCGATGAAAATTTCCAAGACCGGCACGGTCACCGCTCTCTATCGCTATCCCGTCAAAGGTTTGACGGCTGAGCGGCTTAACAGCGCGACGCTCGTAGTGGATCAAACCCTGGCCTTTGACCGCGCCTACGCCATCGAAAATGGTCCTGGCCCCTTTGATCCAGCCAGACCAGCCCACCTGCCAAAGCTGCATTTCGTCATGCTGATGCGCAATGAACAACTGGCGGGCTTGCGCTCCAAATTCGATGACGCCAGCCACACTTTGACGATCACCAAGGACGGCAAGGTTGTGGCCTCCGGCGATCTTCGCTCGGAGACGGGCCGCGCCGCGATTGAAGCTTTTATCATGGGCTACATGCCATCCCAGCTTCGCGGTGCGCCGCGCGTGGTCTCGGTCGCCGGCCATAGTTTCTCTGACGTTGCCGCCAAATGCCTGCACATCATCAATCTTGAAAGTGTGCGCTCACTGGAAGCTCTCTATGGCCTCAGCATCAATCCTCTGCGCTTCCGCCCAAATCTGATCCTCGATGAACTGCACGCCTGGAGCGAGTTCGATCTGGTTGGAAAGACTATTCAAGTTGGCGATGCGACGCTTGAGATCTTCAAACGCACCGAGCGCTGCGCCGCCACCAACGTCGATCCCGAAACTGGCGTGCGCAATATGAAAATTCCAACCTTCTTGTCGCGCATGCTGGGCCACACCGACTTCGGCGTCTACGCCCGAGTCATCAGCGGCGGCACTGTACAGCTCGGCAATGATGTTGCACTGGTCGGGTGATAAAAAAACCGCGAGCATTGAGCTCGCGGTTTTTAAATTTACAAAGCGCTTCTAACCAAACAATTAATCCTGATCATCCGAAGCTGGCGTGCGCGGAACAGGCGCCGGAGCGGCTTCTGTATCATCACGGCGCGGACGGCGCACGGGACGGCGCAGAAACTCGGGCTGATGGGCGGCGCCTTCAAGTGCTGGCGGGGCAACCACTGGCACGGCCGGCTGCGGCGCGCGATCCGCCTGATAGCGCTCGCGGCGGCGGGGAGCCGGGGCGTGACCACCATTGCCATTGCTCTCAGGCGCGGCTTCCGTCACCGGCTGAAAGGGTGCTAACGGCGGCAGGTGTGGCATTGGCGCGAGGTCTTCGCGGAAACTTCGTGGCTCGCCATTGCCAATGTTGCCATTGCGATCACTGTTGAAGTCCTGCCGGTTTGGCCGGTTGTCCTGGCGATCTTGCCGGTTGTCTGGCCTGTCGTGGCGGTTGTCAGACCGGTTATCTGGCCGGTTATCTGGCCTGTTATCTTGCCTGTTATCGTTCCGGTTGTCAGAACCAAAGCGATCATTGCGATCACCCCGATCCTGCCGGTTGAAACGATTGTCGCCCCGGTCGTGACGGTTTTGATTGTTGTTGCGATTGTCGTTCCGGTGATCATTGCGGTTGTTGTTATTATGCTGCGGCCGGTTGTCGTAGCGCTGCGGCTGCTCGAACGAACGCGGCTGCGGGGCTGGCTGCATACCGCCCTCGGGCTGAGTCATGCCCGGCGCCATATCGGTGCCGAAATCATCACCGTCATCATCATCCTCCTCGCCAGCGTCATAGCTGTCTTGACCTGGCATCTGCCGGCGCGCCACGCCACCCGGGAACGGATCGCTGCCGCCCTGGCTGATCTGCTGCTCGCGAAAGCTCATGATAATGCGATTGTAGTGCTCGGCGTGCTGCATATAGTTTTCAGCCAGCACCGGATCACCGGACGAGTGCGCATCGCGTGCCAGAGACATATATTTCTCGGCGATATGAGAGGGCGTTCCACGGAGTTTGACGTCCGGACCGGTGCTCTCAAAACTGCGTGTCAGCGGGTTTTGCGATTTGCGGTTGGTGTTGCGCCCGCGGCCGCGGCGGTTGTTCTGTTGACCTTGCCTCATGGGCTCCCGTTCTAGGTTAGATCGGCTTTCAAAAACGTGCTGCCCGCCACATCGGTGGCGGCGCAGTGTCTGGACCAAGCCGGATCCAGAGCGTTAGAATTATCAAAGGAACGCGCGTGCGTTACCAAGTTCCCCTTCGATCCGCGCAGCACGAGCCAGATCAGCTGGCTTGGCGCGCTCGATCACCCCTGTTGTGACGCTTGAAACAAATATAATCTGCCATCCGCTAAGGAATTTTGGCGCCCAGTTTTGGCACCCAGAGCGCGTAAGCTGTGGTCTCGACCATCAGCCTATTGCCGTCCGTTTGAACCTGAGGGGTTACGCCCCAAAGCCTTAGAACCGCGCTTTGCAATCTGTGCCGGGTATCACGCCTAGATCGAAACGATCCTATTCAGCGAGGGACAACACCCAGTCAAAACCGCCAAGACTATATTATCCCGAAATGCGCGGCGATCCAACTGAATTCGAAGGCAAAGTTAGGAATGTATCCGCAGCGCCACACAGCGGACAAGGCCGCCCAGATCCTGGCGCATCTGAAGATAGCCTTGGTTACGACCAGCCATTTGCATATTGAATAGCTTTATAACATTTTCCGCCTGCCCTGTGCCCACCTCCAAGAGCACCCAAGTGGGGCCAGTCATAGCGCTGATTTCATTCGCTATTTCCCGGTAAATGCCCAACCCATCCGGGCCACCGTCGAGAGCAAGATGAGGGTCAAAATCCCGCACATCCTTGGCGAGCCCTGCAATTTCGGGGCTGGGGATATAGGGCGGATTTGAGACGATCAGATCGAAACGTTGCACGCACTGCCCGAGGTTACGGGTGTGGACGAATTCTGCCCGGTCAGAAACACCGTGGCGTGCGGCATTGGCCTTCGCGACAACAAGGCCTGCTGCACTGATGTCGGTCGCAAAACCCTTGGCCAGCGGCAGCTCGGCCAGCAGGGTTACGATCAGCGCGCCAGACCCGGTCCCGATGTCGGCAATGCGGATCTCGCGGTTTGCCCAGCCCTCGTCCCGGACGATTTCAAGGGCCGCATCGACAATCGTTTCCGTATCCGGCCTCGGATCGAGAACGTCCCCTGTAATTTCGAATTCGCGGCCATAAAACCAACGCCAGCCAAGAATACGCGAAACAGGTTCACCCGTGAGGCGGCGCACAACCGCTGCGTTGAGCAACGCTGCTGCTGGACCAAGCCTCCGTGTTGGTTCAGCGAGGAGTGCTGCTGCATCATGCCCCATCAGGCCTAGCACCAGGTACCGGGCATCAACATGCGCAGACTCGATCCCAGCATTTTGAAATAGCCGGGCGATCGCGCGTTGCGCCGTGTGCACGGTGTCGCCGTCCTGCAATTTGAAATCACCCAAAGGATTGGCTGTCATTGCGCTTAAGACTGCTGAAACTGCGCGAGCATGCTGGCCTGATGATCGCTGATCAACGGGTCGATCAGAGCATCAACGGCATTGCCCGCCAGCACTTCTTCTAAGTTGTAGAGCGTCAGGTTAATGCGGTGATCGGTGACCCGGCCTTGCGGGAAATTGTAGGTACGGATGCGTTGCGAGCGATCACCAGAACCAACTTGCGCCTTGCGGTTCTCGGAGCGCTCGTTATCCGCCTTGACGCGTTGCAATTCATAGACGCGGGCTTTGAGCACCTGCATGGCCAAGCGGCGGTTCTGATGCTGCGACTTCTCTGCCGAAACGACGATAATTCCAGTCGGCAAATGGGTCATCCGCACGGCGCTATCGGTCTTGTTGACGTGCTGGCCGCCGGCACCACCCGCGCGCATGGTATCAATGCGGATGTCTTCAGGCTTGATATCGACATCGATATCTTCAACCTCGGGCAGAACCGCGACAGTTGCAGCCGAGGTGTGTACCCGCCCTGCGTTCTCGGTTGCTGGCACGCGTTGGACGCGATGCACCCCGGATTCGAATTTCAACCTCGCAAACACCCCTTGGCCGGTGATCGAAGCAATGATTTCCCGGTAGCCGCCGAGATCGTTTTCCGACGTTGAGATGACTTCGGTTTTCCAGCCGCGCAAGTCCGCGTAGCGCTGATACATGCGATAGAGATCGGCGGCAAAAAGTGCGGCTTCATCGCCCCCGGTTCCAGCCCTGACTTCGAGGATGGCACTTTTTTCGTCCGCCGCGTCCTTAGGCAAGAGCGCGATGAGCAGAGCATGTTGCAGCTCTTCAATGCGCGGCTGCAAGGCGGCGCGCTCGGAATAGGCCATCTCAGCCATTTCCTTGTCCGCTGCCGGATCGCTTATCAGCGCGGTCAGGTTATCTACTTCAGTTTCTGCCTTACGCAGGTTCTGGATTGTCTCAACAACCGGATTGAGGTCTGAGAATTCTTTTGTCAGCTTGGCGTAGACAGTCTGGCTCACGCCCGCGTTGAGCTCATCCTGAATGGTAGCCCAGCGCTCAATCAGACGGTCGAGTTTTTCGGATGGTACAGCGCTCATGAAACTTCAAATATTTGGAGGTGAAGGACAAATCGGCGGCCCGCGACGCACGCACAAGGGCCGCATCTAATCCGATTGCCCTGCCGTCTGCAATTTTTCAGGGTTTGACTGACCGGTGGGGAGCCGATCAGCCCTGCGCGACCGGGGATCATCAACTGCGATCCAGCGGTAGCCTTCATGCACGGGCGCAAACTGGGTGGCCACAAACGCCTCGATACGATGGCTGAAGAGCTTCAAAGGGCCCGGCAGATGGGCCAGGGCGGTCTGCAAAATCGAGGTATTCATCAGAACAACCAAAACCCCAACCGGCAGCGAGACGGCGTAAAGGGTGCGGGCCGGCTGTTGGCGGGCTTGTTGGTAAGCGTCCTTGGGCAACCGCTTGGCACCCTCTTTCAGAACCGTGCCAGCGCGCCGGAACCGCTCTGATGCCACGGCCGATGGGGGCCGCGCCGCGTTCGCTGGCGTCACCTGTCTCCGGGCTGCAGTTTGCCGAATGAGCCCCGCGAGCGCCGCCAAGACCGGCCGCCCGTCAATACGCGCCCAACCTGCATAGGCCATGACAATTCTGTTGGTCTCTTGCCACGTGGGCAGATGTCCAATATCGCAAGCTTCCAGAGCATGGATGACGTCGGCGTGGGTCAGAAGCTGAGCTGCGGCTTGATGCGGGGTAATACCTAGCACACCGCGAAGATCCCTGAAAAACCGGGCGATGGTCGGCCTGACATCGGCGTCGTGCTGTGCTGGATTTTGGGCAATAGGCACCCTTAGCGCTTTCGCGCGGTTCCCACCCTCTCTACCCCGGTCAACTCGCAACTGTACGCGACCCCAACTCACAACATTCGACACCTAAGCCCCCGCTCAGACGCCGTCCCTATAGCTGTATGTTGGCGAAATCTGGGGAATTGTCAAAGCACCTTTGGCACTTAAGCCAGGCCGCCCTCAACCGTCGATTTCAACGCCTTGTTCCGCCGCGAATTTTGCCAATTCTAAGCGCACGTCTGGCGACCCATCTTTGAGCAGGTCATCCAGACTTTCCTTGAGCTTTTCGGCGTTCAGCGACAAAATCATGGTCTTGACGGGACCAATCGAGGCTGGGGCCATCGATATAGACCGGAAGCCCAAACCGATTAGCGTCATCGCGGCCAGAGGCTTGCCGGCGATTTCTCCGCACACTGTCACCGGAACTTTGTGCTTCTTGGCGGCTTTGACAAGCCCTCTAAGCGCCCGAAGCGGGGCGGGCGCGAGGACGTCAAAGCGGCTCGCGACCCGGGCATTGGTCCGGTCGGCCGCGAACAGGAACTGCATAAGATCGTTTGACCCGACTGACACGAAATCGACCTGCGAGAGAAAAGCATCCAGCTCAAACAGCAGGGCTGGAACCTCAAGCATGGCGCCGATCAAAACCTCATTCGGGAGCACGTATTTGTGCTTTTTCAGAAACTTCTTTTCCGTTTCCACGAGAGCACGAATAGCGATCATCTCGAACGACGCAGCCACCATAGGGATCATGATGCGCAGCACTTGGCCGGGAGCTGCCTTCAACATGGCCCGAACTTGCAAGCGGAACAGTTCTGGCCGGTCGAGCGCCATCCGGATGGCGCGCCAGCCCATCGATGGGTTTTCTTCCTTGGGCTGGCGAAGGTAGGGCAGCACCTTATCGCCGCCAATATCGAGCGTGCGGAAGATTACCGGCCGGGCTCCAGCTTCCTTCAAAACGGCGCGATAGTGCTGGGTCTGCTTGTCCAGTCGAGGAAAAGTATCCGAGAGCATGAACTGCAGTTCGGTGCGGTACAGTCCAACGCCATCAGCACCAGACTCTGCCAAATGCGGCATGTCAACAAGCAGGCCGGCATTGATTTGCAGCGATATCCTGACCCCGTCCTTAGTGATTGCTGGGCGGTCGCGTAACGCCTGATAGCGGCGCTGGCGGCGCGCCCGGAACCGCACCTTATCGGAATAAGCAGCAATGACCTCGGGGCTCGGACGCAAGTGGACTTCGCCGGACACCGCGTCAACTATCGCCGCATCACCTGCGTTGACCCGTTCAACAATGCCGACCGCTTGGCCGATGGCTGGAATGCCAATGGCTTTTGCGACAACGGCGACGTGACTTTGGCTGGAACCATCCTCCACGATGAGCCCACGCAGACGCGAACGGTCATAATCGAGCAGCTCGGCAGGTCCCATGGTCCGCGCCACCAGAATAGCGTCTGGCGGCAGACCTGAGGGTTCATCCGCGCTGGTAATGCGGCCAGCAAGCACGCGCATCAAGCGGTCCGAGAGATCATCGAGATCGCGCTGGCGCTCGCGCCAATAGGCATCATGCTGGCGCAGCATGCGGGTGCGCATGGCGTTTTGGACGCGTTCAACTGCGGCTTCAGCCGTTAAGCCGCCTTGCACGGCTTCGCGCAAACGGCGGTGCCAGCCCTTGTCGTGCGCAAACATCCGGTAAGCTTCCAGCACGTCACGGTGCTCGCCAGCTCCCGCCAGATGCTCGTGCTCGAACATTTCGTCGATGTTGGCTTGCAGCTTGTCGAGTGCGGTATCCAGCCGTTCGATTTCTTGCGCCGGATTGTCGGACATGAGCTGCGTCACGACGATGCGCGGCTCGTGCAGCACAATATGGCCAAGCGCGATGCCATCAGACAGCGGCTCACCCTCAATGATCATAGGTTGCGAGCGCGACACTTCAATGGCGGCGCCGGTTCCGGCCACAGCGCCCGAGACCAGATTTTCCGCAACAACCATGGCGGTTGATTGCAGCACTTCGACGTCTTCGTCGGAATACTCTTTCGGTGTCCGGTTCTGAATTACGAGGACGCCAAGCACCTGGTTGGCGCGTTCAATCGGCACGGCCAGCAATGAGTGATAAACGTCTTCTCCGGTTTCAGGGCGGAAAGAGAAAGCCGGATGACTTGAGGCTTCCGGCTCGTTGACCGTAACCCCAAGCTCGGCGCAGCGTCCCGCCAAGCCTTCGCCACGCTTCAAGCGTGTGGTGTGGACGGCAGATGGGTTCAAGCCCTCCGTCGCGAACAGTTCAAGCGATCCGTCTTGGCGCTTCAGGTATATCGAGCAGACTTCCGCCACCATAACATTCGCGATCTGGCGAACAATCTTGTCGAGTTTGTCTTGCCCGTCGCCTTCGTCCGACATGATTTCGCGCAAACGGCGCATGATGAGGCGCAGCGTGGTTTCGCCAGGTAAAGGTCTTGGATTGTCGCCGCGCCGTGTAATCATCACCATCCCGCTCGTCGATGCGTATCAATCACTGGCGAGACGCGCTGGCGTGAGCCACGGGCCTCGTCAGTCGCCATCTAATCCATATGCGGTGTGTAGCGTTCGCACCGCAAGCTCTGCATACGCAGCGTCAATCAACACACTGATTTTGATCTCGGATGTCGAGATGGCGAGAATGTTGATGCCCTTATCCGAGAGGGTCTTGAACATCATCGCCGCAACGCCAGCATGGCTGCGCATACCGATACCGATGACAGACACCTTTACCACGTCAGCCGAGGCGCGAACGTCAAAATTGCCGATATCCTTCTTGGCTTTCTTCAACACATCAAGCGCGCGCGGCAATTCTGCGGCCTGGACCGTAAATGTCATGTCGGTTTGCTTGCCATCTGGCGTTACGTTCTGCACGATCATATCGACGTTGATGTTGGCCTCCGCCAACGGCCCGAAAATGCGCGCGGCAATGCCCGGCTTGTCATCGACCTTCAGAATCGTGACCTTGGCTTCGTCCTTTGCATAGGCGATGCCACTTACGACTTGCTGTTCCACGATCTCATCCTCGTCACAAACAATGGTGCCAATATCTTCGAGATTCTTGATATTGACGGCGCGCATGGCCTCAGGCGCAACAAAACTCGACAGAACGCGGGTTCTCACGCGGTGCACCATCGCGAGTTCAACCGAGCGCGTCTGCAAAACTTTTGAGCCCAGTGACGCCATTTCAAGCATCTCTTCGTAGGAGACTTTCGCCAGCCGTTTGGCCTTGGGTACGATCCTGGGATCGGTTGTGTAGACGCCGTCTACGTCGGTGTAGATGTCGCAAATATCAGCTTTAAGCGCGACCGCTATGGCAACCGCACTGGTATCCGATCCGCCACGCCCGAGTGTGGAAACGCGGTTGCTGTCTTTCTCAACACCTTGAAAGCCCGTCACCACGGCGATTTCACCGGCATTCATGCATTTGGAAATCTCATCACTCGGAATATCTAGAATGCGCGCAGCGCCATGGGCCGCGCTCGTCACGATTGGGATTTGCCAACCCGACCAGGACCGGGCTTTCAAGCCCAGCGATTGCAGCACGATGGCGAGGAGCCCGGCCGTCACCTGCTCACCGGTTGCAACAACCGCATCATATTCGCGCGCATCATGCAGCAACGACGCTTCCTTAACCCAGGCAACGAGCTGATTGGTTGCGCCTGACATCGCGGACACGACGACGGCGACTTTGTTGCCAGCATCGACCTCACGCTTGACGTGCAAAGCGACGTTGCGAATCCGATCGATGTTGGCGACGGATGACCCGCCAAATTTCATAACGACAACAGCCATGGCCAGCGCCGCCCGCTCCTTTAAGTTCGCGCCGGGTGAATTTTGCCAGGGCGGACGAGACGCCGCCCCTGCCAATCTTCCATGAGCGCCCGGGCAATCCCGGCCGCGTCCCTGGAAGTCACCCAAAAATCACTTGAGACCGCCGCTTCTTAGCCGCATCGGGCAGGGGCTGCAACTGGGCCTTGCAGAAACGCAAGCGAGCGCCTTGACAATCCAAGCCGTACTGCTGCCAGTACAAGGGACAAGAGGATCGCCATGAACGCCGCTGAAAGATCGCAAAACGCCCCGTCGCCCGGCTCGGACCGGACGATGGACAACTCGGAAGTCGAGCGCTTTACTCGCATAGCAGCCGAATGGTGGGACCCCAAGGGCAAGTTCCGGCCGCTCCACCAAATCGGCCAACCGAGGCTGTCCTTCATCCGCGATGCCGCCATCCGCCAGTTTGGCCTAGACCCGAAGGCCTTAAAGCCCTTGGCTGGATTGACAGCCTTGGACATCGGCTGCGGCGGCGGGCTGGTCTCAGAACCGCTGTGCCGGATGGGCGCAAAGGTAGCCGGCATTGACCCCTCAGAACGCAACATCGCTATCGCCAAGGGCCACGCCGAACCACAGGGACTGGCGATAGATTATCGCGCCCGCCGGATCGAAGACCTGGTGACGGCGGGCGAGAGCTTCGACATCGTCGTTTGCCTGGAAGTCGTCGAGCACGTGCCCGACGTGCCAGCCTTCATCGCCGAGTGCGCCAAAGCCGTGCGACCCGGTGGGCTCGCGGTATTCTCAACCATCAACCGCACCACGAAAGCCTGGGCTCTGGCGATTGTCGGCGCTGAATATATTCTGCGCTGGTTGCCGCGTGGCACCCACCAATGGGACCGCTTCGTCACGCCAGATGAAATGAAACGCGTTTGCGAAGTGGCTGGGCTGCGCGACATGGCTTTTGCGGGCATGGCCTACGACGTGCTTCGAGACACCTGGAACCTTTCCACAGATACAGACGTCAATTATCTGGCCTCTGCTTATAAACCGGCTTGATCCATCTAAGCAGTCTGGCCGCCGCAGGAACTGCCAGCGCCAGCCGTGCAGCCAAAGCAATGGCGGGCGGTGACGATCTTGCGCTTCAGCCAGCTCGTTTCATCGAAATTGGCAATGTGCGTGGAACCCGGCTCCGCGATTTCGAGATCGAGCATCTGGTTGAAGTCGCAATCATACAAGCGGCCATCGTAGCCGACCGACAAGGTATTGCGGCACATGACGCCTTCAACCGCGCCTGGGTTGTAGGCCGCGATCAGCTTTTGCATATAAGTCTCGAGATTTCCGCTGCTCTCCAGCCATTCCAGAAACCGCGAGATCGGCATGTTGTTCAAGATAAATAGCCGGTCAAAAGTCACTTTGTGCTCGCGGCCAAGCGATTCGCGCCATTCCCGCTCGCTTGTTGCCTGCGAAGCGCCGAGGTAAGCCCCTGCTGGATTTGAGACCAGCGTCAGCAGCTTCTTTGGATCGCTTTTGCCGTAGCCTGCGGCGTTCAACAGCTGCATGGCTTTGATCGAGCGCTCATAGACGCCGTCACCGCGTTGGGAATCCGTGTTGGGCCGGCGATAATGCGGCAGTGACGCCACCACCTCAACACCAAGCTCGCCAAACCATTCTATCATGCCAGCGTTGCGTGGCAGCAGCAGCACGGTCAAATTGCAACGGTCCATGACGTGCTTGCCAGATGCGACGCTGGCCTTCACCACATCTTTAAAACGCGGATGCAGCTCCGGCGCGCCGCCAGTCAAATCCACAGTGTGGGCGGTCGAGCGTTGCATCGCAGCGATGACTTGATCAACCACATCGTCACTCATCATGGCGTCCGTGCGATCAGGACCGGCGTCAACGTGGCAATGCTTGCAGGTCATGTTGCAGAGCTTGCCGAGGTTGACCTGGAATATCTCAAGGCGGGCGGGCGCAAGTTCGCCGCCCGTCATCGTCTCAAATTCAACCTGACGGCCATCCTTCTGAAGGTCGATCTTGCCGAGAACACGCAACTGCTCAACCGCCGACGCCAGCGGCGATTGCCGCCAGCGTAAACTTGTGCCCGCACGTGGGGTTTTACGATCCGCCGCGACGTCGTCGGCGACATCTCGCAGCGGTTGAGACAGACTGTCTTCGCTCATTTACATCCCCAGCTTCATGGACTTCTCGCGCATCTGCATACCATGCACGAGTGACGCGCCACCACGAATAGCAACGGCGACATGCAGCGCTTCCGTCATCTGTTCGAAATCCGCGCCTTTTTGCTGGCAATCACCCGTGTAGGCATCGATGCAGTAGGGGCATTGAACGGCGTGGGCGACGGCGAGTGCGATCAGGCTCTTTTCGCGCGCGGTCAAGGCTCCGTCGGCAAACACCGCGCTATAATACTCGAAAAACTTCTTGCCCAGTTCTGGCTTGCCGTCTGCGATCTTGCCGAAGTCCGCCAGGTGTTCGCTTTTGTAATAGCCGTCCATGGGTATGTGCCTCGATATTGTTGATTGAGGTTGAGGGCCGTCTGAGTACGCTGAGTATAGGAGCTTTGGCTATTAGAAAGAATGCGAAGCTGCAGTTGTATTCGCTCGCCTTCACGCAGCCGTTACAGCGCTGGAACTGGCTGAATCCGCTCTCGTGGCAAACCGAACTTGCGTGGTTAACCTTCACGACGAAATCGCTAGGTTCCGCGGCGTTGCGGTCGCATTTCCTCTGTCGCAACCAACTTTGTGGATTTAACGCCCCGGTCCCCCCTGAAATCGTATGAAAAGGCCAGCAATTCTCGTATTGCTGCCTCTCGCACCCGAGGTCACATCCGTCGAACCACTGCCGGTCAAAAAAACGCAAATGACACTCTGGTTCCATAATGCCCGCCATGCATGTCAGCCGCAAGGCAGTGTGGCATGAGCAAAAAGGCACTGCTGTACGCGTTACTGCTGTTCGTGAGCGTGGCCGCAATTGGAACAATTGTCATCAAAGGCTACCAAGAGGGCCGCAAGGAAGCCACCGCTGAGGCCGCGCGCGGCCAACCCGTCAAACCGCCCATTCGCGCCAAAGTCAGCAAGGAGGGCGACGCGCAAGTCTCACTCAGCAACAAAGAGCAGGAACGCATCGGCTTGAAAGTCGAGAGCCCAAAGCTCAAGCGTGTCCAAAAGACCACCCGCGCTTACGGCACCGTGCTTGATCTCGCGAACCTCACGACGCTTAGCAACACGTCAGCGGCCGCACAATCACAGCTCGATAGTGCGAAAGCGAAAATGGCGGCGTCGCAGCCCGCGTTTGAGCGGGCGCAAACGCTCTTGAAAAGCAAAACCGGCACGCAAGTTCAGGTGCAAACAACCGAGGCCGCTTATCTCGTCGATAAGGCAAGTGTTGCAGCGGCGGATTCACAAGTTCACGCACTGGCAGCGACAGCCATTCAAGAATTTGGGACGGTTCTTGGCAAAGCGCTGAACGAGCGCGACCCACTCGTGACCCGGCTTATTGAGCGGCGCGCCTATCTGCTGCAAATCACATTGCCTCCGGGCGCTGCCGTTCCCGCCCCGCCAACAGCCAGCGTGCAACTGGCGAGCGCGGCAACACCGATTGAAGCCAGCTATCTTTCGCCCGCAACACGCACCGATCCGAGAATTCAGGGCCCAAGCTATTTTTATCTGGCGCCGGGCGATAGTGGCGTGCTGCCCGGGATGAACGTTGTCGCCAGCCTTGCAACTGGGGCTAAAGCCGACGTCTACGTCATCCCGCCCTCTGCCATCGTATGGTGGTCTGGCCGGTCGTGGGTTTACGAGCGCGCCAGTGACGATGACTTCATCCGCCGCGAAATCCATCTCGATGACCAGAGCGACAAGACCGGCAACTATCTGATCGCCATCAAAGACCTTCCCGGCAACGACCCCGAAATCGTGACGACCGGCGCGCAACTGTTATTGTCGGAAGAATTCCGCTCGCAAATCGAAGTTGGCGGAGACAACGACTGATGACTGGACCAGACCAGATCTGGACTCCGCCACCGGGATTGCAAACCGCGATTGTAAGTTTTGCTATTCGCTATCGCGGTATTGTGATTGCGCTGGCGGCACTACTGCTGGCTTACGGCGCATTGTCGTTGACGCGCGCCAAGTATGACGTGTTTCCCGAGTTCGCACCGCCGCAAGTCAACATCCAGACCGAAGCTCCGGGACTGACCTCGGAACAAGTTGAAGTTCTGGTGACGCAGCCGATTGAGAATGCCGTCAACGGCGTGCCGGGCGTTCAGTCACTTCGCTCTTCATCAATCCAAGGCCTTTCGGTCATCACCATTACCTTTGATCCTGGCAGCGATATCTATCGCGACCGGCAAGTGGTGAACGAGCGCCTCGCCGCAACTGCGCAAAATTTGCCAACCGGTGTGCAAGCTCCAACGCTGACGCCGCTGACCTCATCGTCAAGCACGGTGCTGGTCATTGGCCTCACATCCAATACCAAGACTCTCATGGATATCCGCACCCTGGCCGACTGGACGGTGCGGCCACGTCTCCTCGCCGTGCCCGGTGTCGCCAAGGTGGCGGTGTTTGGCGGCCAAGTCCGCGCCATCCAAGTGCAAGTTCACCCGGATCAATTGGTACGCTTCAATCTGACGTTTGATGATGTCCTTGCCGCTGCCAAAAAAGCAACAGCTGTGCGCGGCGCCGGCTTTGCCGAAAACGCTAACCAGCGCATCACCTTGCAATCACAAGGCCAGTCAATCGGCCCCACCGAGGTTGCTAACACTGTGGTTGCCACCTCCAACGGCACGCCAGTCATGTTGCGGGACGTGGCCGAAGTTCTGGACGGGCCCGAGCCAGCCTTTGGCGCGGCGTCGGTGATGGGCAAGACAGGCGTTGTGTTGCTGATTTCCGGCCAGCTCGGCGCCAACACCATTGACGTGACGCAAAAGGTTGAGAAAGCCCTCGACGATCTGCGGCCAGCCATTGCGTCGGAAGGCATGGAACTGCGCGCCAATCTGTTCCGCCCCGCGGATTTCATAGCGGTTTCAACCGAGAACGTCCGCACATCGCTGTTGCTTGGCGGCGCGCTGGTGGCGGTTGTGATTTTCCTCTTTCTCTTTGATCTTCGAACCTCGACGATTTCGCTGGTTGCGATACCGTTGTCGTTGCTAGCTGCCGTTGTCGTGCTCAACGCTCTTGGCGCGACACTGAATGCCATGACGCTGGGCGGCCTCGCCATCGCGATCGGCGAAGTTGTCGATGATGCCGTCATCGACGTCGAAAACATCATGCGCCGCCTGCGCGAGAACTGGCGCCTGCCCAACCCGGTGCCAACCGCCCGCGTGATCCTTGAAGCATCGCTTGAAGTGCGCAGCGCTGTTGTTTACGCCACCTTCGCGGTCATTTTGGTCTTCTTACCGGTTGTGACGTTGCCGGGGCTTGCGGGGCGATTTTTTGCACCCTTAGGTCTCGCGTATATTCTGGCCATAGTGGCCTCGCTGATCGTGGCGCTGACCGTCACACCTGCGTTGTGCATGCTGCTGTTCAAACGCGCCAAGTACGCGACCGCGGGTGAAGACGGCGCGGTCAAAGACTCCCCCCTCAGCCGTTTTTTGCGCGGGCACTATGAACGCATGTTGGGCCCTATCATTGCGCACCCTGGCCTCACCATTGCTGTCACGGCCTTTTTGACTTTGCTTGGCTCGGCAGCGCTGCCATTTTTCGGTGCTGGCTTTCTGCCGGACCTGAAAGAAGGCCATTTTACGCTGCATATGGCGGCTGTGCCCGGCACGTCGCTGGCGGAGTCTGAACGTGTTGGCGCCCTCGTATCAAAAGCCCTGCTTGAATTGACCGCAGTTGAATCGGTCTCCCAGCGCGCAGGCCGCGCCGAAAAAGCCGACGACACCTGGGGCCCGCATTACAGCGAGTTTGAAATCGATCTCAAGAACTCCTTGTCGGGCGCAGAGTCCGAAGCTGTTGAGAACTCTATCCGCAAAGTTTTAGCCGAATTTCCTGGTGTCAATTTTGCCCTCAAACCGTTTCTGACCGAACGCGTTGAAGAATCTTTGTCTGGCAATACCGCCGCTGTTGTCATCAATATTTTCGGCAACGATCTCGACTCTTTGGACCGTACCGCCCGGCAAGTCGCACGCACCGTCAATGAGGTCGACGGCGCCAATGAAGTGCAATTGCAATCGCCGCCCGGTCTCGCGGAACTCGCGATCCACCTCCGCAAACCTGATCTTGAGCGGTGGGGTTTGACGTCTGTAGATGTCCTCGATCTGGTGCGCACCGCTTATCAAGGCGACATTGTAGGCCAGAGCTACGATGGCAACCGGGTTTTCAACGTCATGGTCTTGCTCGATTCCAAGACCCGAAACCGCATCAACGAGGTTGCGGCTCTGCCAATCCGCACACCGGGCGGCAATTTCATTTATCTCAATCAGGTGGCCGAGATTTCGCAAAGTTCAGGCCGCTATCTGGTCCAGCACCTTGGTGGCCAACGCGTGCAGGCCGTCACCGCCAACGTCAAAGGCCTGGATGTGGTGTCGTTCGTGAAGGACATCCGCGCCGCTATTTTGGCCAAAGTCAAACTGCCGCCCGGCGTCTATATTGAATACGCAGGATCTGCTGAAGCCCAAGCCGAAGCCCGCAAAAATCTCATCGCCCAATCGGCGTTTGCGACCACTGGTATTTTGCTACTCCTCGCCATCGTCACCGGCAGTTCGCGCAACTTGATTTTGGTGCTCGCCAACATGCCATTTGCGCTTGTTGGCGGCGTGCTGGCGGTGTTTGCGACTGGCGGCGTTCTCACGATTGGCTCGATGGTCGGGTTCGTGACTCTGTTTGGTATTACGCTTCGAAATTCGATTATGATGATTTCGCACTACCAGCAGATGACCGAGGTGGAGGGAAACCCCTGGAATGCTGAGACCGCCATCAATGGCGCCGGAGACCGCCTCACCCCCATCCTCATGACCTCAATCGTGACCGCCCTTGGCCTGTTGCCGTTGGCGATTGGCATGAATGAGCCAGGGC
>JAYTQI010000444.1:0-3041 GCA_043746825.1 Hyphomicrobium sp.
AGCGGCGTGTTCAACAGTCGCCTGTCCGCGCCGCTCGATAAGCATATGCAGCGGTCAGTGGCGTTCATCCTTCCAGCCGTTGACACGGGCACCGTGCGCGATCAGCCATTGGACGACCTCAAGCGAGCTATGCTCAACAGCCACGGTCAAGGGCAGCTGCCAGGTGTTGAGCGTCGCGCCGCACTTCATTAAGAGGTCGAGCATGTAGATGTTGTTGTGCCTCGCCGCAAAGGTCACAGCGGTTGAAAACTCTTCAGGCCGGTCCCAAATATTTTCGTCCAGCAGCCAGTCCAGGTTGGGTACGCAATCGATTTTAGCGCCAGCCGCCAACGCTGCCGTGACGGCTACGGCTGAATTGGCGCGCGCCGCCTGAAGCAGCGCGCGATCAGCCGGCGATGTCTCAACAATGGCAGGCGGGGGCTCATCAGGACCAACATCATTGGGGTCTTTAACAAGCCACGCCAGCCAGGCCCTGGCGCCGTCGCCGGTGCTTCTCAAGTAACGCTTGTCGCCGTCGGAGGACTGGACGAAGCGGAACCAGTCGTGGTCCTCCGCGCCAGCACAGCCGAGCGCCGCATAGACCGTCATGAAGCTGATGAAGTCCGGCGCAATCGCCTTACCGTGCAAGCCATCGGTCTCGTGGCTGAAATAGCGCACGGGTTGCGGGCCCGTAGCATTGGACACATCAATCGTCAGCATGTCGCCGTTGACCAGTGACGCAAATGGAAACTGGTTCTCCCACATTTCGGGCCTGTTCGGCTCTTCCGAAATGTCCTTCGTCTGGTTCCGCTTATTCCAGCCAAAGAAATTCGGGATCGCATATTTATCGATCTCGTCGAGATCCCAGATTGAAAGCGAGAGCCCGCTAATATTGGGCATATTGACTTTTTCTAAGGACCGCAGATGGGGCGGCACCACCCAGCGGAATTGCACGCGGGCCGCATATTGGGTCAGCACCTCACGCAGTTGGGCAGGGAATGTGAGGCCGTGCTTGGCTTCGACACGGCTGAGGGCTGCGCTGGTTGCGGGCAGGAAAATCCTAAGAGGTGTTAACTCCCAGCCGCGCTTCAGCGCAATCGCTTCCATGCGCCGCCAGTCGCGCTGCCATTGCGGCCAGATGTCCGCCGTCATGTCGTCGGCCTTGCTGGATCCTGAGAGCCACATGGCCGACGCGCCAGCGAGCGTCGCTGCGGTGCCTTGCAGCACGGTCCGGCGGTTGATCAGCTCGCTATCCGGCACGCCACACGTCTCTTTGTTCATTGATTTCATCACTGCTGACTTGGGTGGCCTGCGCGAAGTTCTGCGAGATTCTTTTCAGCCCGTTCGAGTGCCTTGAAGGGCGCTGCGACTTTTTCCGCGGTTTCGGCATTCGCTTGAGCCTTGGATATCATCGCTTCCAGCGCGTCAGTGATAATCGATGACGACCTGCATTCGATCATTGGAGCCGCCCAGGCTGCATCATAGCGTACCCAAGGGTTGGGATCATTCAACGCCGCAACGACAGCACGCTCTGTAACATCAGGCGTCGCCTTCTGCCCCGCCTGCGCCATAAAACGGACTGCGGTAAACGCCACCCGGCGGACAAAGGCATTGCGCAGGATCTGCAAAAAATTTTCGGCCGCAATCATCTAGGCGGCACAATGTTTCCTGTGCAAGGATTTCCAGAATTCAGCCCCTATTACTTGGATTTTTCGGAATATTTCGGGGGCTTCAATTTTGGAGGTGATGGAAATTGCCAGATTGACCTGCAGGCCATGAAGCTCGACTGGGCGTGTGGATAACTGGACGGCCATCATGGGCATGAATGGGCACACTGGGGCGCCAGCTGCTTGTTGCGCTTCTAAACTGCCGAGACCGTTGACCCTCTCTCCGTCCTCGGCCATCATGCGCGCACTCAATGCGCATTGATCGCGAGGTTCGCAATGCGAGAAAAAGTTTCGCGCCGCAAGAAGGCCGTCAACGTTACAATCGTTGCCGAGCTTGCGGCCGATACCAAGGCATTTTTCACCAATATGTCAGCGGCGTTGGAGAAAGCTTTGCAAGCCGAACTCAAAGAGCCCCGCTAGCAAAAGTGGCGCGAAGAAAACCGCGAGGCTACAGAGGCTATGAACGACAACGTCAGAAAGCATGGACTTTGGCCGACTATGTACCGGGTCTGGTAGATGCGGCAATTTGATATTGTACGGCTTCGCGGACGTGAACTCGTGGTGTTGCTCCAAAGTGAGCTGCTTGACGAGCGCGAAACTCGCGCTGTTGCTCAAAAGCGCCGTCCAATCTTCCAAGCGCTTGCACCCTATTAGTCGCTTCGGACGCAAAGACTACATCCTCGCTACCGAAAAGCTTGCCGCGATTCTATGAGATGATATGGAGACTGTCGTCGGATCGGCAGGAGCACTCGAATATGAAATTCGCTAGGCGCTCGACATCGTATTCATGGGAGTTTGACGTTGACAGCTGACATCGTCAATCTCAATAAGGCCCGCAAAGCACGAGACCGCGCTGAGGCTGTAAAGCGCGCCGCGGAAAATCGTGCAAAATTCGGCCGGACAAAATATGAGAAGGAGCAGGCTGGCGCAGAGCGGCGTGGCCTTGATCGCGGGCTAGATGGCGCGGCGCTTCCCCCGCGCCTGGATGACTCCAACGACGACTTGTACCCTGGAGACGTCTCGTGACCCGCCCCGTCAAGCGCTCGTTTTCGATCAAAGGCCACCGCACCTCGATCTCGTTAGAGGCCGAATTCTGGACGGCGCTAAAAGGCGTGGCATCAGAAGATGGCCAACCGCTCGCGAACCTGATTGCAACCATCGACAGCGCGCGCGGCACATCTGGCCTCTCAAGCGCAGTGCGGGTGTGGCTGCTAGAGTGGTATCAGCGGGCGGCACAAAAGCCCTAAGGCGCGCCGCCTAGCGCCCGCGTCATTTCTTCTGACGCATTGCGAGGTGAACGTTGTGAACGCCCTGCTGGAGGCTTTGGCGCCCCCACCGCAGCCGGTCGCGCGGCCGCAGGCGGGCGGATCTGCGGCTGGCCTGCCGCCGCGTCTG
>JAYTQI010000445.1:0-6680 GCA_043746825.1 Hyphomicrobium sp.
GCGTCCTCAGCGTCGTTCAAGCGTTTGGCGAGCTGACCGCGCTCAAGCACAAGCTTTTGAGCTTTCGAGGGATCGCGGGCGTACAGTTCTGAATCGGCAAGTGCCGTATCAAGATTGGCGATCTCGGCTGTCAAACGCTCGACGTTTTTTTCAGCCGTTTGCAGAACCTTTTTTAGTGGCGCGAGTCCGGCGCGTTTCTCCGCAGCTTGCCGGCGTTGATCGGCGCGGCTTTGGGCGCTCTCCGAGGCGTCGCCATTCTTGAGCCGATCTTTGTTTTTCGGGCCGCGATCCGCCAGCAGCTCCTCGCGGTAGCTGTCCATATCGCCGTCATAGTTTTTGACCGTGCCGTCTTTGACGATCCAAAGCCGGTCGGCGGTGGCTTCGACCAAATGCCGGTCATGGCTGATGAGGATAACGGCGCCCTCGTAATCGGTCAGCGCGTGCACCAGGGCCTCGCGGCTATCGATGTCGAGATGGTTGGTTGGCTCATCCAAGATCAGAATGTTGGGGCCGTGAAAGGCGGTCAGCGCGAGGAGCAGGCGGGCTTTCTCGCCGCCCGATAAATTGTTGCATTTCATGTCGGCTTTGTCAGCGCTGAAACCGTAGGTGCCAAGACGGGTGCGGCGCTGCGCTTCTGTGCCGTCGGGCATTAGCTTAATCATGTAGTCATAGGGTGTGGATTGCGGATTGAGATCATCAAGCTGATGCTGGGCGAAATATCCCGCTTCCACCTTGTTGGCCCCAAAGACATGACCTGACAAGGGTTTCATGCGCCCGGCAATGAGCTTAGCAAACGTCGACTTGCCATTACCGTTTTGGCCGAGCAGCGCGATGCGGTCGTCGGCATCGATGCGAAGATCAAGACCTTTGAGGATGGGCTTACCCACTTCATAGCCTGCACTCGCGCCTTCAATACGCAACAAGGGGCTCGCGATTATCTTACCTGGCTGCGGCAGATGAAACGGGATGACGCGGTCATTCACTTGCTCGGCAATCGGCTTCATGCGGGCCAAGGCCTTGATGCGGCTCTGCGCTTGCTTAGCTTTGGTGGCTTTGGCTTTAAAACGGTCGATGAAGACCTGGATACGGCGTCGCTCATCGTCCTGCTTTTTCTTGAGCTTCAATTCGAGCCGCTGCTTTTCACGGCGCGATTCCTCGAAAGCATCATAGCCGCCAGTGTAAAAGGCCAGCTTGCCGCGATCGAGATGCAGAATGTAATCAACGGCGCGATTGAGAAGATCGCGGTCGTGGCTAACGATGACGACCGTGTGGGGGTAATTGCGCAAATGGCTCTCTAACCAGAGCGTGCCCTCGAGATCGAGATAGTTGGTCGGCTCGTCGAGTAGCAGAATTTCGGGTTCGAGGAAAAGAATAGAGGCGAGCGCGACGCGCATCCGCCAGCCGCCGGAAAATTCCCGGCAGGCGCGGGCTTGAGCTGCCGCATCAAAGCCAAGGCCCGACAAAATTTGCGCGGCGCGGGCGGGGGCCGAGTGGGCGTGGATGTCGGAGAGGCGGATCTGGATTTCGCCGATGCGGTTGGGGTCGGCGGCGTGCTCGGCTTCCGCTAATAAGCTAGCTCGTTCGTTATCGGCCGCCAGCACCCACTCGATCAGGGTATCATCGCCGCCCGGCGCTTCCTGCGCGACATGGCCGATCCTGGCATTACGGGGCGTAGAAATGCTGCCGTCATCGGGTGAAATCTCGCCTTTGAGGAGCCGAAGCAATGTGGTTTTGCCAGCGCCATTGCGACCGATCAGACCCACCTTGTGGCCCTGCGGAATAGCGGCGGTGGCGGCGTCGAGGATCAGCTTCCCCTCGATACGGTAGGTGAGATCGTTGATGTGCAGCATGGTGCGCCCCCGTTAGCGCGTTTGGGCAGGGCTGTCACGCGTGGCTCAAAGGTTGATGCCAAAACGTCCCAATATCTGGATCATGACAAAATACGCCAGGATCGTCAGTCCGCAGGCCGATGCGAGACTGAGCCAGAAACCGAAGCCCCGGCCCAGCATGGCCGGCAAAACCAAAAAAAGAACGAGCGACGGCAGAACATACCAAAAGATGCTTTGAGCCAGTGAGGCGACCTTTGCCGCGTCCCCGGTTTCGCCATAGAGCCAAATAAACGCGAGCAGTGATGTTAGCGGTAGCGATGCTATTAGCGCACCCAAGGCGCTTGAGCGCTTTGCCGTTTCAGAAATTCCAACTACGAGGAGCGCCGTCAGAACAACCTTTAGCGCGTATTGCAACATGACAGCTGTTCCACGCTCACCCCTGCACCACCGGTTTCAACGTCTCATACAGCAGCCGGTCCTGGGCGGGGGCATCTTGAACGGCAAGATGTGCCGTGAACCAGTCCTGTACCATCTGGCAGACCTGGGCGGGCTCGCGCTTGGCGAGCAGGCGCGGATTGGAGAAGACTTGCAGGTCTTCGTCTTTCCAGCCGATTTTACCGAGTTCCTTGATCAGCAGTTCGTAATCGCCTTTGCCGGCGGCTTCATGCTTTGACGGAGTCTTGCCGCCTTCAACCGCGGCCTCAAAAATCGTGGCAGCTTGCGCATTGAAGGCTGTAGCATTCTCAGGCGTCTGCAACAGTTCGATGACGCCGGGACTGTTCTCGCCTTTGGAGATGAAGCCATAGCAGGCGCCGACCGATTGCGTTTTTAGCGCTTTCAAGTTTTCAAGAAATGCGGTGGCCATCCTTTTCAGCTGTTCGGGGCTGGCAGCGAGAGCCTTATCGGCGTTCTGACGGCGCAGCGCTACGAGGCCTTGCGCGAGATATCCGGCGACTTCGATGACGGGCTTTTTGTCAGCGACCAGCTTTTCAGCGCCCGCAATCTGCGACCCATACCAATCCGGGAATTGTTGCTTGATGTAACCCCAGAGCGGAATTTTTTGGAGGCGCACGTCCGTTGCCGATCCATCAACGTTGACGGGCGCAGCTGGCGGCGGCGTTGGTTGAGCGGTGGGCGCGACGGCGGCGGTCTGAGTTTCAGGTTGCGGCTTCGCGGACTCGGCCCGTACCACCGGCGGCTGATCCTTGGCGGCGGCGGTCTGGCCTGATTTCTGGCCGGGCAGCAAGCGCATCAACGGTTCGCGATAGAAGGTCAGCCCGAGCCCGACAGCCGAGATCAGCGACAACACAACCACAGCAAGACCCGCCTGACGCAACAGCGAACGCCTAGGCTTGTCTTGGCCGCCAGCTTGCTGCGGATTGAAATCCAATTGCTGGCCATCAGCCGGATTTGCCTGCCCGGCTTGTGCGGCACCGGTGCGCACGGGCGCCTGCGTCGTTGAAGACGGATCTGGATTGGCGGGCTGGAACACCGCTGGAAACACCGTTGGCGCTGGCAGCCAATCCGGCATGCCAGCACGCCAAATGAGATCCGTCGGGCGCAGATAACTGTGCGCCACAAAGGTCCGCATTTCGATATCGGTCAGCGGCCCGTGCTGTTTGCCTTCACGGGCGATGTACCAATGAGCTTCGTTTGTTTGTCCGGTCATGACCGTCCGTTAGCACACGTTGGAACCTTACGGCCCATTGCCTCTTCGTGCGCCCCCCGCGCGACTGTAAGTCTGCTCATAGCAGCCTTTGCGCGTCAATTGGGCGTTTTTGTTGGGAATTGTATGGCCATTTCGGCGGCTTAGGGGCTTGACCGCAGCAAAGTCCCGGCCCTGCTTGTAGGGGGGTGCTCGCGAAGCTATAAGGCGCGCCAGCACATCCCGAAAATCCAAAGAGAGACAAACCGATGGCCATCGAGCGCACATTCTCCATTCTGAAGCCGGACGCCACGCGGCGCAGCCTGACCGGCAAGATCAACGCCGTTATCGAAAGCTCGGGCCTCAAGATTGTGGCGCAAAAACGCGTGCGCTGGACCCGGGCCCAAGCCGAGAAGTTCTATGAAGAGCACAAGGCGCGGCCTTTTTACGGCGAGCTTTGTGACTTCATGACGTCAGGACCCATCATTGTACAGGTTCTGGAAGGCGATAACGCCATTTCGAAGTATCGCGACGTCATGGGTGCGACCGACCCGAAGGAAGCCAAAGACGGCACCATCCGCAAGCTGTTTGCAGTGTCCAAGGGCGAAAACTCGTCGCACGGTTCAGATAGCGCGGCGTCGGCTGAGCGCGAAATCGCCCTCAACTTCCGTCTTGATGAAATTGTCGGCTAATCCCGCTTTAAATTATTGCAATGTTGCAGCAGGCTCCGGCAACGGGGCCTGTTGTTGTTTCGGCCATTGCGAATTGGAGTCCTGCATGATCACGCCCGCATACGTGCAAACGATGGCGCGTTACAATATCTGGCAAAACGAGAATATTTATGCAGCCGCTGCCCGCCTGCCGGATGGCGCGCGAACGCAAGACCGTGGTGCGTTTTTCGGATCGATCCACGCCACCCTCAATCACATTCTGTGGGCCGATCAGATTTGGCTGAAAAGGTTTGGCGTGGGTGAAGGGCCCATGGCCAAGACGATCCCAGAGGGGCTTTCGCAATATCCAGCCTGGGACGGATTGGTTGCGGCCCGCAATGCCTGCGATGGCGCGATCACAAGCTTTGCGAACGCAATCACCCCGGCCGCGCTGACTGGCGATCTCACATGGTATTCCGTTGGCGCGGCGCGCGATTTGGTGACGCCGATGGGCATTGCGGTCACCCACATGTTCAATCATCAAACCCATCATCGCGGGCAGGTGCACGCGCTGCTGACGGCATCAGGCATCAAACCTGGCTCGACGGATTTGCCGTTTATGATTTAATGCCGTGTCATCCCTGCTCGCCGCGGGCGCTGGCGCAGAGGCCGGGATGACAACTTTTTTACCCGCTTAATGCCTGCTTAAACCGCGCCTCATCGAGTGCGCCCTCAGACCGCGCGATAACGACAGTCGCGACGCCGTTGCCGATGAGATTGGTGACGGCGCGGGCTTCCGACATGAAGCGGTCGATGCCGAGGATCAGCGCGATAGAGGCAACAGGAATTGTACCCGTGGAGCCCAGCGTCGCCGCCAGAGTTACAAATCCCGAGCCGGTGACGCCAGCAGCGCCCTTGGATGTCAGAAGCAGCACGCCCAGAATGCCGAGCTGTTCGGACAAAGACAGGTGAATGTTGGTGGCTTGGGCGAGAAATAGCGCCGCCATAGTCAGATAAATGCAGGTGCCATCAAGATTGAACGAGTATCCCGTAGGGATGACCAGACCGGCGACAGATTCCTCGACACCCGCCTTTTCCATTTTGCCAATCATGCGCGGCAGCACGCTTTCAGATGATGAGGTGCCTATCACAATCAAAATCTCGTCCTTGATGTAGCGGATGAACTTAAGGATTGAAAAACCGTTGAGACGGGCAATGGCCCCGAGCACGACCAGAACGAACAAAACCGCCGTCAGATAAAACGCGCCCATGAGTGCGGCCAAGCTCTTCAAGGTTCCAACGCCGTACTTGCCGATTGTGAAAGCCATCGCGCCGAAGGCGCCGATGGGGGCAAGGCGCATGATAACGCCAACGATGCGGAACAGCACCTGGGCGATGTTTTCGATAAGATCGAGCATGGGTTTGCCTCGATCCCCGAGGCCATGCAGGCCGAACGCAAACAGCAAGGCGATCAACAGCACTTGCAGGATATTGCCGTCCGCAAAGGCGCCAACAAAAGTCGCTGGAATAATGTCGAGCAGAAACTGCACCGTGCACTGGTCTTTGGATTTGACGATGTAGGACTGCACGTCCTTGGTATCGATACTGGCAGGATCGATGTTCATGCCCGCGCCCGGCTGCAACCAATTGGCGACGACGAGGCCGATGATCAGCGCCAGCGTTGTGACGATCTCGAAGTAGATCAGCGCTTTCAGGCCAACACGCCCGACCTTCTTCATGTCGCGCATTGCCGCAATGCCGTGCACAACGGTCACGAAGATAATCGGTGCGATCATCATCTTGATCAGCTTGATGAAGGCATCGCCCAGCGGCTTCATGGCCTCGCCAGTCGCGGGGTAGAAATACCCCAGCGCCCCGCCAAGCAGAATGGCGATCAAGACCTGAACATAAAGATGAGAATAGAGGGGCGTGCGTCCGCTTGTGCTGGTTGACACTGATTCAGCCGCCTGCATGGTCCCGCCCTCAGATAAAGATCAGCCGCCAAGTCACTGATCTCAATCGCGCGACTGTACTGTGTGACCGGTCTCAATCAAGCCTGGAGAGCAAACGCAAAAATGGTCCCCGTGCCTTTTGGCAGGGGACCAAGCATCGGGGGGATGCACAGGGAACGTCAGTCACGAAGCCAGAATGTCAGGCCGACGCAACCCAGCGGCCTGCACGCGTCATGAAGCCAAAGGCAACCGCATCAGGATTGCGCCGGGCAGTCTCAAGGAGCTTATCGGGTGCCTGGACGTCGAAAACCTTGCCAGACTTTTTCTCAAGTCGAGCACCGTTCAACAAAATAACGGTTTTGCCGTGCACGACGGTCTTCAGGATAGTCTTCACTGTCTCCATGATGGCCCTCCTGGAGTACGAGTTACGAATTCAGGTGTCGGCTTACGCAGTACAAATCTCATAGAGCAATGATGGCATGGTAATAGCGTACAATCTCAGGAATATGACATTATTGCGTTGCGATCTCCACAGCCTAGGTTCGCATATGCGAGATACTCAGATGTCCAACAATCAAGACCGTTTAAGCGGCTGATCTTGGAA
>JAYTQI010000446.1:0-6680 GCA_043746825.1 Hyphomicrobium sp.
ACCAGAATGATCAGCGACAGAATAATGAACATAACGTTCTGCTCGACTTTGAGCACGGTGAAGAACGTTTCGTTGCGTTCGCGCCAATCGGAGACGTTAATGGTCGGGCCGCCTGCAGCGCGGATGGCTTCGGAGAAAACGCGGGCGTTCTCGGGTTTGTCGATGACGACTTCCAGCACATCGACGCCGCTGCCTTTGTTGAAATACTTCTGCGCTTCCTTCAAGGGCATGAACACCATCATGCGGTCGTATTCCGACATGCCGAGTTCAAAAAGTGCGGTGATGACATATGGTTTTGAGCGCGGGGCGACGCCAAACGGTGTGGTGGCACCACGGGGAGAAACTAGCGTGACCGAATCCCCGAGACTAACGCGCAGAGAATTGGCCAGCCGTGAGCCTATGGCAATGCCCGTCTGATCGTCGAAGCCATCGATAGTACCGAGCTTGATGTTGTCGGCCACGAGCTTCAAGGCCTTGATGCTTTGCTCATTCAGTCCTCTCACCAGCCCGCCCAACGCTTGCACATTCGAGGAGACCATCACCTGGCCTTCAACCAGCGGCATGGCAGTGAGAACGCCCGGCACTTGGGCAATCTTAGCGGCGATGTCGGCGTAATCATCAAAAGGCGCGCCGATTTTGTGAACGATGACGTGGCCGTTAAGGCCCATGATCTTGCTAAAGAGATCTTTGCGAAAGCCGTTCATGACCGCCATCACGATGATCAGCGTGGCGACACCAAGCATAATGCCGATGAAGGAAAAACCAGCGATGACCGAGATGAAGCCTTCCTTGCGGCGCGCGCGCAGATACCGGCCCGCGAGCATCCACTCAAAGGGCGAAAAGGCTTTTGTGTCGGGGATCGCCGTGGTCATGTGATCTGTCCGGCTTTCTCGTTTATTTTCAAGCCAGCACGCGCCTGGCCTTCACGGACTCGATCACGTGCGCCAGTGCGGCATCGATGGGGAGCGTTTGCTTCTCAGCCGTTTTGCGGTTTTTGACTTCGGCCTCGCCGGTCTTGACACCCTTCGGCCCGATAATCATCTGATAGGGCAGGCCGATCAGATCCATGGTCGCGAATTTTCCACCCGCGCGCTCGTCCGTGTCGTCATAGAGCACGTCGATACCGGCAGCGTTGAGCTTCTCGTAGAGGCCCGCGCACGCCGCGTCCGTATCCTTGTCGCCAGATTTGAGATTGACGAGACCTACCTCAAACGGCGCCACTGGCACCGGCCAAACGATGCCGGAGGCATCGTGGCTGGCTTCGATGATGGCGCCAGCGAGGCGCGAAACGCCAACGCCGTAGGAACCCATCTGCACTGTCACCATTTTTCCGTCCGGCCCCTGTACTTTTGCGCCCATGGGCTCGGAGTACTTGGTGCCGAAGTAGAAAATATGGCCGACTTCAATGCCCCGCGCGGAAACGCGCTTATCAGCGGGCACATCTGCGGCGAATTTGACAGCGTCGTGCATATCTTCGGTGGCGGCATACTGCGACGTCCAGGCCTTAAAGATGCCCGAAAGATCGCCGTCAAAATCCGTGTTGGCGGGCGGCACCGCGCCATCGATCAGGTCTTTGTGACAGAACACCTGGCTTTCACCTGTCTCCGCCAGAATGATGAACTCGTGGCTAAGATCACCGCCAATCGGACCCGTGTCGGCTTTCATCGGAATTGACTTCAATCCCATGCGCGCGAAGGTGCGCAGGTATGCCACGAACATGCGCTGATAGGCTTTGCGCGCGTCGTCTGCGGTTAAGTCAAACGAGTACGCATCTTTCATCAGAAATTCGCGGCCGCGCATCACGCCAAAGCGCGGGCGGATTTCGTCGCGAAATTTCCATTGAATGTTGTAGAGGTTTTTTGGCAGATCTTTGTAGCTGCGCACGCTATCGCGGAAAATGGCGGTGATCACTTCTTCGGCGGTTGGTCCAAACAGCATGTCGCGCTCGTGGCGATCAACAATGCGCAGCATCTCTTTGCCGTAAGCTTCGTAGCGCCCGCTTTCACGCCACAGGTCGGCCGGTTGCACCGTCGGCATCAGAACTTCGACGGCGCCCGCGCGGTTTTGTTCTTGACGCACGATCTCGCCAATTTTGTTCAGCACCTTGAGACCAAGCGGCAACCAGGAATAGATGCCCGCAGCCGATTGCTTGACCATGCCAGCGCGCAGCATCAATTGATGCGAGACGATTTCCGCCTCTTTAGGCGTATCGCGCAGGACGGGGAGAAAATAGCGGGAAAGGCGCATGGGACTCTGGCTTCTTTGTTGAGTGCGATCGCGGGCCGTGTGATTTCTCTCGCCGCCTGATTTGCTCTCGGCGGAATACCGGGTTATGCCCGGTGTTGCAATGCTCGAGAGCCTTTCAGGGGTGGACGAAAGGCCGTCAAAGCGCGCTCAACAGGCGAGGCAGAACGACACCACAACCGCTTTGCCTTCCAAATCAACGGATATCTTGGAAATGTGGACCTCTCCAGCGGGTCCAACGGCCAAATACCCGTTGAGCGAACTGGCGATTTTTTCCTGTATGGACGGAGCGTTGACCTGCTCAACGAGACCATTGTCGAGGTCGCCTCTGAGTCGCGAAATTGTCCGTTTCACCTGCGGCAGCACAGCCCGGCAAAGACTGGCGGCGAAGAAGCCCGCCGAGGATAAACAGCGCGGCTCAAGCGTGCCCATGATCTCCATGTGCCGGGCCTTGAGGGACAAGCTGTAGCCAGTTTTCACTGGCACCAGATCAATTGCCACCGACGGCTTTTGCCATTCGATATTCGGCAGCGTGCCATCAGGCGGACAGATGCCGGACAAGCAGCGCCCGACAAGCTCCGGCCCTTCGTCTTCGAAAGCGATTGATAGCCGCACGGCTCCATTCACAGCTGAGACCTTGATCGTCTGCGAATTGATATCGTTCATGAGGTACGTGTAACGTGCACCAGCCGTTTCAAAGGAGCGCACCGGAACCGGGATCGGCCGGTCAACGCCGCCGATAGTGACACTGGAGCCCGCAGAAAAATCCAGCACGCCGCCCGGCACATTGTGAAGACGAAGTTTTGCGTCGGCGAGAATTGTACCTGCGAGAGTCGCGAGTTCGCGAAAATCTATCCGGAGTTCGGCAGCGCGTGCAGATGGCAGCGCACCCATGAGCACCAACCCGAACGCAACTAAGCGTTTTGAGACCGCTGAAATATACACGCCACACCCGCCCACAAAACCGAGCCCCAAGTCTTGATCATGGGGCAAGACGGGCAGCGGCACACCCAGTTCCTCGCGGTTGACGCATGTTGTCCCCTCAACCGTTGCCGGGTGACAACAACCCGCGAGCCTAGATTCGGCGTCTGATTTGGCTCAAGTCCTGGCCCTCTGACGGACGACTGGTAAATTAGGACGTGACAGCTTGTTCTTCTAGTTGTATAAACTTTTCATCCTGAGAAGGTGCTGAGGCCATGATCCAAAATGCCGAAGCATAACCCAGGTCTAGGGAGGCTTAGGTCCTTCCCATCCGCCGTGGCGGACATTGGTCGAAGGTATATTGCCAAGCAAAACCGGCACTTCAACCGGTTCCATTTTCGAAGTCAGATATTGCGGGACTCAAAGCGGGGCAAAATTCCCCGCTTTTCTGTGTTCGTTCAGAAGGCTGTCCGATTGAAGTCGGAACGCAAATTCGCTCATCCAAGCGCGGACTAAACTATCTAGCATCTTTGCTTGTTGTGAAAAATGAGTCGAACACTCCTCACGCGTTTCCGGCCAATGTCTTTGACAGCCTTGCTTGATGCCAAATCCGCGCACGCGCCGGGATCTTAACCTGTCTCGGCCTAGTAAAGACCCCGGATTTTCGCTTGTCGCTTCGCGAAAAGCTCCGTCCGGGAACGCAGGCGGTCAGAGTTTTGTCATGATCCGAACAGCAGTGCCGGTGCCGCTTGCTTTACCCCTCCCCGCCACTCGTGGCGGTGGGTTTGACGAGGTGTTTGTCAGTTTTGGATTTGGGCGCGGCCTCACCTAACTCCTCGCGGAATTTATTTGTGATTGGGTACCGCCGGTCTCGGCCGAAGTTTTTTTGTGAAATCTTGACGCCGGGTGCGGCTTGGCGGCGTTTGTATTCGGCGAGGTTCAGCAACCGTTCGATCTTCTTCACTGTCTCGGCGGCATGACCACGCGCAATCACGCCGGCAAGGGGCATCTCTAGCTCAACGATACACTTCAAAATGTCGTCCAGCTTTTCATAGGGCGGCAGTGAATCTTGATCGGTTTGGTTGTCTTTGAGTTCCGCCGTTGGCGCTTTGGTCAAAACACGCTCGGGTATGACAATGCCTTTAGGCCCAAGTCCACCTGTCGGCATATGCGCATTGCGCCAGCGCGACAGGGCATAGACCTCCATCTTGTAGAGATCTTTTATGGGGTTGAATCCGCCATTCATATCGCCATACAGCGTGGCATAGCCCACCGACATCTCGCTCTTGTTGCCGGTTGTCACAACCATGCCGCCAAATTTATTCGAGATCGCCATCAGGATTGTGCCGCGCACACGCGATTGCAGATTTTCTTCCGTAATGCCTGGGGTCGAACCCGCAAACATATCTTTCAGACCCCAGGTGATGCCGGAGACCGCAGGCTCGATGGAGACTTTGTCATAACGCAGCCCCAGCGCCTTGGCGCAGGCCTGCGCATCAATCAGGCTGGCATCCGACGTGAACTTGGAGGGCAGCATGACGGCGTGAACTTTATCCGGCCCGAGCGCATCGGCGGCCATCGCAGCGACGAGCGCTGAGTCAATGCCACCTGACAAACCCAGCACCACGCCAGGAAAACCATTCTTGGTGACGTAATCGCGCAACCCAAACATGCAGGCGTGGTAGGCTGCGGCATCACCTTCTGGGATTGTGGCAACGCTCGACGGCGCGCAGGTCCAGCCCTTGCTGCCCTTGATCCACTCGGTGATAACAAAAGCATCTTCCCACGCGGGCAATTGCGCCGCGAGGCTGCGATCCGCGTTCAACACAAACGAAGCCCCGTCGAACACCAGTTCGTCCTGCCCGCCGACCTGATTGAGATAAACGAGAGGCAGGCCGCTTTCGGTGACGCGCGCCACGGCGACGTTCATGCGCAGGTCGGGCTTTGGCCAATCGAATGGTGAACCGTTGGGCGAAATCAGAATTTCCGCGCCGGATTCTACAAGAGTCTCAACGACCTCTTCGCCCCAGATATCTTCACAAATTGGCACACCGATTCGGACGCCGCGCACGTTGATCGGGCCCGGCATGGGGCCCGCCGAGAACACGCGCTTCTCGTCAAAGACGCCATAGTTGGGCAAGTCTGCTTTGAAGCGCACGCCAGAGATCTTGCCGCCGTCCAGGACAACGGCGGCGTTGTAGAGATTTCCGTCCTCGCGCCAAATCGTGCCTATGAGGATGGCGGGCCCGTCTTTACAATCGTGCGCGAGGGTTTCAAGGGCCGCGTGCGTGGCATCCTGGAACGCTGGTTTCAAGACCAGATCTTCCGGCGGGTAGCCGGTCAAAAATAATTCCGAAAACACCACGAGGTCGGCCCCCGCTGCCTTAGTTTTGGCATGCGCCGCGCGCGCTTTCGCGGCGTTGCCAGCAAGATCGCCAACGATGGGGTTCAACTGCGCGAGGGCGATACGGAGAAGAGAGACGGTTTTGGACATCCGGAGACATTAACAACCTAAGGGTTACGCGCAAGTTTCTCTCAACTGATTGGTCAACAATTGACTTGCGGGCTCTAGTCTACCGAGAAGCCTTCAAATATCCAGCCTAACAAGCGAATAGTCAGAAACGCTGCCAACGCCGCAGCAAATATCGCGCCGGCAAAAAATAATTCCTCCAGTGCATGCTTCCGTACTTCATTGACTCTCTCGGCGGGCCATGTCGCGTCTCTAATTGCTGTGTCTATTCTCACTGCTCCAACCTTACTCAAACTCTCTATGAAAGGATTGAGTTCGGTGTCAGGCGGTGGTGCTGGGGGTGACGAAGTAAAGTACGGCTCAAGCAATACCTTGTATTCAATTTCGCTTAAGCCATATGGCAGTTTCAACATATGACCGTTCGGCACCAAAACCCTAACTTGAGGCGGCATTGCATAGTCACGAGCAACGGGCCAAATTGCAATAATTGCGTATGCAGCCGACGCGCAGGCAAGTGATACGAACGCCACAATTGCTATTCTTGAGAACCCACGCCTTACTTGAGCAGCCTTCATATTTAGTCCGTCCGATCAAACGATTAATATTGTTTTGACCTCAATTTTTGTATCGGTAGACTTATATACTTCCAAGTGTTGTACCCTCAAGCAATCAACACTCGCTGCTCTCCTTTCCCATCCGCCAGCCGCTCTTTTTTAAGCTGCTCGGCCACCAGGAAAGCCAGCTCCAAGGCCTGATCGGCGTTGAGGCGGGGGTCGCAGTGGGTGTGATAGCGGTCGGACAAGTCTTGCTCGGAAATCGCCGCCGCGCCGCCCGTGCACTCGGTGACGTTCTGGCCGGTCATCTCGACGTGGATGCCGCCCGCGTGCGTGCCTTCTGCACGGTGAACCTCGAAGAACGCTAGAGACTCTTTCAGGATGCGATCAAAGGGCCGGGTCTTGTAGCCATTGACAGCCGAGATCGTGTTGCCGTGCATCGGATCGCACGACCACACGACTTTGCGGCCCGCTTTCTTGACCGCGCGAAT
>JAYTQI010000447.1:0-6672 GCA_043746825.1 Hyphomicrobium sp.
GGCGTGCATAGCTTTGTCTTGTTCACCGGGTTGCGCCTTGCGCACGCGATCACCGTCGGGCCCGGCGGCTTTGACGAGCGCTGCTTCGATTTTGCCCTGTGGCGGCTTCGGCACGCCGTTGACCAGCGCCCAATAGGTCTTTCCTGCCGAGCGGGCTTGGAAGGTCTTTCCCAGTTTGGCCGCTGCATCGCGGGTTTTGGCGATGAGCAATATGCCAGTTGTATCACGGTCGATGCGATGTACGAGGCGCGGGCGCTCGCCGCCGAAACGATCCGCCATGTTTTCCAGCATGCCGTCGATATGCTTGACGGTGCCCGTACCGCCTTGCACCGCAAGGCCAAACGGTTTGTTGAGCACGAGAACATGCTCGTCCTCGTACAGGATCATTTTCTCGATCAGGTCGCGATCACCCTTCGAGACGCCGAGCGGGGCTTTGAGACCAATGCCGGATTTTTTTGGCTGCCGGACTATCGCGGGCACGCGGATTTCCATGCCCGATTCCAACCGGTCATTGGCCTGCGCGCGTTTCGAATTCACCCGCACTTGCCCTGAGCGCAACAGCTTTTGTAAGTATCCGTAACCGACTTCCGGAAAATGCACCCGGAACCAGCGGTCGAGGCGCATCTCGCCTTCATCCTCAGCGACGCGGATCGACTCAACTTTGCCAACCGGCGTCACGCTCCTATTCGCGGCGCCTGCGGTGCTGGTTTTGGCTCTGCCCTCGGGCGCGGCCAAGGGATCATAAGGTTGTTTTGTCATGCTGGCTGTCATATCAGAACCGCGCGAGAGAGCGCCACGCCCGCGTACAGCGCCGCCAGCGACAGAAGGACCGAGCCAGCGACGTAAAAAGCCACGCGAGGCGACAATGCGCCGTCCGTGCCAATCAATTGCGCCACTTCAAAGGTAAACGCCGAAAACGTCGTTAAGCCGCCAAGGATGCCGGTCGCCAAGAACACCCGCATTTCCGGCGAGCCGCCAAAGCGCTCCGTGACCAGGGTCATGACCACACCCATCAGGAACCCGCCCAGCACATTGACGCTGAGCGTGGCCCACGGAAAGCCGGTGAGCCCTAAGCTCGCGAAGGCCTGATTGACGAGGAAGCGGGCGGCCGCCCCAATGGCGCCGCCACCAGCGGCGAGGAGGAAGAGTTTCATGGTTTAACCCTGGGGACTGACGCGCCAGCTATAGCGGGGCCGGGGCAAAGGGGGAAGGGTGCAACTTGTAGGTTGGCGTCAAGCGAACGCGCAGACCCAACACGCCTTCGAGCATGCGGCTTGATGTTGGGTCTTCGCCCGGCTTCGCCTTTCGCTTGACACCAACCTACGCACCGGAATTAACCCAGCCTCTTTGTTAACCCTTTGAAGCTCTTCACGCGCAGAAAGTTATTCCCGCTCTGAAAAGCTCGGCACACTACGAAAGCAAGGTGGCGCTGCGTACGCTCATTCCGCAGAAAATGTCACTTCAGGATGGAAGCGGTTGACCACATTGTTTCATAGGCGGCAATTTTCAACGCGGCTATTTCGGTTGCCACTGGCAGCACTGATGCTGGCGATTTCACCGCGAAATCCTTAATCGATTGCGTCAGCGAATATGCCTTCGCACCATCGATAAAAATTAGCCGGTCGTGAAGTGTTTTTGCGGGTGCTAGTCGCACTTCTAGCGGGCGCTTTGTTTCATACTGCACATTCCAGCGGTCTGAGGCAGGTTTTAATGTTGGCTTGTAGCTCGCATGATCCGAAAAAAGTCGGATGGTTACGCCCTCGTTTGCAAATCCTGCGAAATCGGACAACATGCGCTCATCGAGTTATGGGTCTACTACCAACGTGTCTTTCTTTGCTTCACGCAAAATGCTGCCGATGGCGGTAAGCGCGTCAAATGGCTTTGCAACGGGTATGAAAGCGCCGCGTGCAGCTACTGGAGCCGCGCGTTCGGCATCAAGCAGCGCGACGTTTAGCGCAACGAAAACATCTTGCGCCCCGCGTGTGTGGTTGCCCAACTTGATAGAACTGAGTCCGCTTCTAAAATCGTTGTAGGCTAGAATGTTTCCACTAGCCCAAAGCAATGACTGCGCTTTCGCGACCCACACTAACGTTGCTCGGCTATCTCCCGATAGATCGGGCATCGTCGCGATCAACTCGCCTAGTTGCACATAAAGGGATTGCGGATCAATCTTGGTCACGGCGGCAAAGCTCCGAGTGTTCAAACTTCCAGTGAAATACTACAGTCCGAAATCGTGACCAAATCTGTTAGTGCCGGGCCGCTGCCGACTTATCAACAAAGCAATTCGCGTTATGGCCCATACTGCAACCGCCAGTGCGTGAGATTGTTGGGTTACGCACCGGAACGGCGATCTCATGAAATCTTCAAATCCGGGCCGGTACTAACCCAACCTACATTTCTTCGCTTTGCGAAATGGTGTCAGACCCTCTGGGTCTGATACCAAAAAAAACGCAGACAACCGGGGCTGTCTGCGCTCTCAATTCAGAACGTCGTCAACTCAGTCGACAACGCCAGCGATAAGCTGTCCGCTCACTTCTTCTCAGGTGCGGCAGGAGCTGCGGCCTTTGGAGCTTCAGCTGGCTTGGCAGCAGGTGCGGCGGCCTTGGCGTCAGCGGCAGGCGCTGCAGCCTTCGGCGCTTCAGCAGCGGGCTTCGCAGCCGGAGCCCCAGCTGTGGCGCCGACAGCGTCCGTCACGCACTTCTTCATGTGGGCGTCGAGCGCGGCGCCAGCGAGCTTCTTGGCTTTAGAGTCAAGATCGCAAGCCGCAGTAGCGTCCTTCTCGCATTTGATCATGAAGCTGGTCATGGCGGCGCCAGCCAGCTTCTTCTCAGTAGCCATGGCGGTGCAGGACGCTTCAGCAAAAGCATTGCCGGTGAGGGCAACGAAAGCGGCGGCGGCGAGTGCGTATTTCATTGGTGGTCTCCTCGATTGCATTTTCTCGCTCGGGAAGCGCCTCTTGCGCGCCCGCCCAGAAACGGAAACTCGGCTTTCATCAAGGATTTGTGACGGTTTGTGGTCTTTTGGCTGAATATCGGTTCATTATTTGTGAGGAATGCGCGCCAAAACGCCGCCCGCCCTCACTTGCAGGGTGCAATAGCTCCGTACTGCGCTCGGATCGCGGCCACTTCGAAGTTCCCTTGCGGGATATTGCACCGTGGCTGGCTCTTCTTTGCCCGCCTTCGGCAGGACTGCGTTTGCGGCAAATACGGCGCATTACGGCCCGGCCAAGTTCAGGAGGCCGGACCTAATGCACTTTACGTTTCATCGCTTTGCTGGCCGTCCTTCAACTAACTCCCCAACTGATTGCCAACAGGCAGCGAGCGGATACGCTTACCCGTCGCCGCGAAGATGGCGTTGACGACGGCGGGCGCGACCGGCGGCAGGCCGGGTTCACCCACGCCACCCAACGGCGCGTCATAACCGGTTGAGGGTACGATATGGATGTGGACCTCGCGTGGCGATGAGTCGATCCGCGCCAGCTCGTAAGTGTCGAAGTTGGTCTGCTGCACCACGCCATCCTTGAAGGTGATGTTGCTCAGCATTGCAATGCCGACACCCTGCACAATAGCGCCTTCTAGCTGTGAGCGGATGCGCTCAGGGTTGATGGCGGCCCCACAGTCGATGGCGAGATCAACGCGTGGGATCTTGATCGAGCCGTCCTTAGCCACCTCGACCTGGGCCACCACCGCCGTGTAGGTGACGAAAGCACGATGTGCGGCGATTCCAAGTCCGCTGCCAGCTGGCATCTTGCGGCCCCAGTTGGCTTCTTTGGCAACCGTCTCGACCACCTTTTTCAAGCGTGCGGTATTGACCTGATACAGCGCCGGGTTCTCGTTGTAGTTCCACCACGGCTCCTTGGTATCGGGCACAAACTTGCGATCCGAGCCGATCAGCTCCAGCAGCACATCTTTGGGATCGCGGCCTGTTGCGGCGGCGATTTCCGAGACGAACGATTGGATCGCGAAGGCGTGCGGCAGGTTGGTCACTGAGCGGAACCAGCCGATGCGGGTGTGAGCCGCGGCTTCGCCGTTTTCCCATCGCATGTCGGCAAGCTCGAAGGGATTGTCAACGAGCCCCATGCCCATTTCAAGCGAGCTCTCGTTCTTCTGGTCTTTGACAAAGAGCGAGAACAGCGACGGCGCGACGCTGCGATGTTTCCAGGCAATGACTTTGCCCTTGTCATCAAGACCGGCCTCGATGTGCTCTTGCGCGGTTGTATTGAGATAACCGTTGATCAGGTCGTCTTCGCGCGTCCACATCAGCTTAACGGGCTTGCCGCCCATCTCCTTGGAGAGTAACGCAGCTTCAATCGCAAAGTCGGGTTTGGATTTGCGCCCGAACCCGCCGCCCAAAAGTGTGACATTGATGGTGACATCGGTGATCGGAATGCCGAGCCGCTTGGAGACGCGATCTTTCGCGGCCTGCGGGCTCTGCACCGAGGTCCAAACCTCGCATTTACCGCCGTCAATTTTGGCGACCGCGCACGGCGGCTCCATCGAGACGTGCGAAACGTGCGGGATATAGTAGTCAGCCTCAATGACCTTGGCGGCTTTCTTCATCGCCGCATCGACATCGCCTTGCTCGCGCACGACTTTGCCGGGCTTTTTTGCGGCCTCCTCCATGCCCTTGCGGTAGGTGGCGGTGGTGTAGACAGCATTGGCGCCGTGGTCCCAGGTAATCGCCAACTTCTCGCGGCCCTTGATGGCGGCCCAGGTGTTGGTGGCGATGACGCCGATGCCGCCCAAGTTTTGGAACTCAGTTGGCGCTGCGGGGCCTGTAAGTTCCACGACTTTGAGAACGCCAGGAACCTTCATCGCGGCCTCGGCGTCAAACTTCACGACCTTGCCGAGATACACCGGCGGGCGGGCAATGACGGCGTACAACATACCGTCCATGCGGACATCGAGGCCGTAGATGGCCTTGCCGGTGGTGATGTCCATATTATCGACGAGACCTATCTCGCCCTTGCCGATATAGCGGAACTTGGACGGGTCTTTGAGCTTGATGGCGTCGCCGGTTGGGGCGGGCAGTGCAGCTGCAGCTTTGGCGAGCGCGCCGTAGCCAAGTTTCTTGCCACTTGGCTTGTGGATGACCTCGTGATTGACGGCTTCGCACTCAGCTGCTGGTACAGCCCAGGTTGCAGCGGCGGCGCCTTCGAGCATGCCGCGTGCGGCAGCGCCGATGCGGCGCATGGCCATGAAGTGGTGGCGCATACTGCGCGAGCCGTCAGTGTCCTGGTTGCCAACGACGGTTTCATCGCCTTTGGCTTGCACTACTTTGACTTTTGCCCAGTCGGCTTCGAGTTCATCCGCGACGACCATTGGCAGCGAGGTGCGCACGCCTTGGCCCATTTCGGAGCGATGACAGAGCACGCTGACCGTGCCATCTTCCGAGATCGAGACGAAGATTTTCGGATCGTCGCGCAAGCCATTGGCCATGCTATCGCCAGCATATTTCGGCGCGTCTTCGGCACCAACTTTTCGAACGCCAACGGCGAGCACGAGCGCGCCTGCGCCGAGGCCAAGTGCTACGGCGCGGCGGCTGACGTTAGTGACAGACGGCGCCGCAGCGGGTGTTGGCTTTTTTGGGATAAAGTTCATTGTGCACCTCCCTTGGTGTTCGCGGCGGCTTGTTTGATGGCTGCGCGAATGCGCGGATAGGTGCCACAGCGGCAGAGATTGCCGCTCATCAGGGCATCAATGTCTTCATCCGTTGGTTTAGGTTTTTCTTTGAGCAAGGCCGCTGCATTCATGATCTGACCCGCTTGGCAGTAGCCGCATTGCGCAACGTTGAGTTCACGCCACGCCACTTGCAAGGGATGGTTGCCATCGGCCGAGAGGCCTTCAATGGTCGTGATCGATTTGCCTGCGGCATCGCCGAGCGTTGTTTGGCAAGAGCGAACGGCACCGCCATCGACATGAACTGTGCAGGCGCCGCACGCCGCGATCCCGCAACCATATTTGGTGCCGGTCGCGCCTGCGATATCACGCAAATACCAAAGCAGCGGCATTTGTGGATCGCCGTCAAAGCTTGTGTCTTTGCCATTGATTTTGAGCTTAATCATTCAGTCCTCCCGGCAGCGCCAAAGGTGAGGCGCGTTTTTTTGATTGCCTATTCGCGGGCCGTCCGGGCTGACAGGAAAAGCGTCGCCAGCAGGGGCGTTGCGATCATAAAAACATTCATAGACCAGCGCTGAGTAATGCCGGTAGTAGTGGGATGCTACGCCTGCTTATGTAAACTTAAAAGGTGCAAAGGCGTTGAACCGTAAGGTGCGCCGCAAAAACCTGATCACATTTTTTTGCTGATGAGCCGTGCCTATTTCATGGGCATGTCACAATGGGCATGTGCCGGGCCGGATCATAATACGGAAGTTGTAGGTTGGGTTAGCGCGGCCCGTGACGCTTGAAATTTTCATTTAACTTCTTGTTCCGCGCGTAACCCAACAACTTTGGCTCAACGATCTCACTTGAGGTTGTTGGGTTGCCGGCACAAAACATCTGTCCGGCTTTAAATTCACAGTTCTAGCGCGAGGTTGTTGGGTTACAGCCGCGAAGTAACAATTGAAGCCATCATCAGCATCTCGGCGCGGCCTAACCCAACCTACATTTCATCGTTTTGCAGATCGTTATTTTTCATTGCGCTCGCGCCTGAGCTTCGCCCAATACTCTAGGC
>JAYTQI010000448.1:0-3029 GCA_043746825.1 Hyphomicrobium sp.
GGAACGGGCGTCGAAAAGTTGTCTCGTCCCGTGCGCCCGGTTGTCGTCAAGCAAATCCCCGAGGACGATGATCGCAAGCGAGGCCCGGGCGGCGTGAAATTAGCGCGGCCAGCTGTTAAGGTTGTCGATCAGGGCCGCGAACGCACCAAGATTTCGATCACCAACTTCGACCGGGAAGCACAACAGCGCTCGCTGGCATCGCTCAAGCGTAAGCGCGAAAAAGAGAAGCTCAAGGCCATGGGCATTCCCCAGGTCCGCGAGAAGATTTCGCGTGAGGTCGTCATTCCTGAGGTCATTACCATTCAGGAATTGTCCAACCGTATGGCCGAACGCGCCGTTGATCTCATCAAATACCTGATGAAACAGGGCGCAATGCACAAGATCACCGACGTCATCGACGTCGATAGCGCCGAACTCATCGTCCAGGAATTCGGCCACACGCCAAAACGCGTTTCTGAATCTGACGTTGAAATTGGCCTCGTGAACGAAAAAGAGACCGACGACACTACGCTTGAGCCGCGTGCGCCGGTCGTCACCATTATGGGCCACGTCGATCACGGCAAGACCTCGCTCCTCGACGCCATCCGCTCAACCAATGTCGTGTCAGGTGAAGCCGGTGGCATTACCCAGCACATCGGTGCTTATCAGGTGCTGACGCCGAACGGCCATAAGGTGACCTTCATCGATACACCGGGCCACGAAGCGTTCACCGCCATGCGTGCGCGCGGCGCTAAGGTGACCGATATCGTGGTGCTAGTTGTTGCCGCCGACGACGGCGTCATGCCACAGACAGTAGAAGCCATCAATCACGCCAAAGCTGCTGGCGTGCCGATGATTATTGCCATCAACAAGATTGACAAGCCGCAGTCCGATCCAAGCCGTGTCCGCACCGATCTGTTGCAGCATGAAATCGTCGTTGAAAGCATGGGCGGCGAGACCCTGGAAATTCCGGTCTCGGCGTTGAAGCGCACCAACCTCGATAAGTTGCTTGAAGCCATCCACCTGCAGGCTGAAATTCTCGATCTCAAGGCCAACCCGAACCGGGCGGCTGAAGGGATCGTCATTGAAGCCAAGCTGGATCGCGGCCGTGGCCCGGTCGGCACCGTGCTCGTACAACGCGGAACTCTGAAAGTTGGTGACATTGTAGTTGCCGGTATGGCCTGGGGCCGCGTGCGCGCGCTGATTGACGATCATGGCACCAATGTTCCTGTTGCCGGACCGTCTGTGCCTGTTGAGATTCTCGGTTTTGACGCAGCGCCAGAAGCTGGCGATGGATTTGCTGTCGTCGAAAACGAAGCCCGGGCGAGAGAAATCACCGATTACCGTGTTCGCAAGCGCCGCGAGACGCTCGGCTCTGCCGGTACGCCGCGCACGCTTGAACAGATGATGCAGACGCTCAAAGATGCCGCTGGTCAGAAGGAGTTCAATCTTCTGATCAAAGGCGACGTGCAGGGCTCCGTTGAAGCCATCATCGGCTCGCTCAAGAAGCTCGGCACCGACGAAGTCATGGCCCGCATCGTCCACGTTGGCGTTGGCGGCATCACGGAATCCGACGTCGCGCTGGCCTCGGCCTCCAAGGCTGTCGTCATCGGCTTTAACGTCCGCGCCAACGAGCAGGCGAAACGCGCCGCTGACGTTCAAGGCATCGAAATCCGCTACTACAACATCATCTACGATCTCGTGGACGATGTGAAAGCGGCGATGTCGGGCCTGCTCACGCCGACGCGGCGCGAAGTGTTCCTTGGTAACGCGGCCATCAAGCAGGTCTTCAATATCTCAAAGGTCGGCAAGGTTGCGGGCTGTCAGGTTACCGAGGGCAAGGTCGAACGCGGCGCCAAAGTGCGCTTGCTGCGCGACAACGTCGTCATTCACGAGGGCTCGCTCTCGATCCTCAAGCGCTTCAAGGATGACGTGAAGGAAGTCGTGGCTGGCCAGGAATGCGGTATGTCTTTCGCCAACTACCAGGACATCCGCGAAGGCGACGTCATCGAATGCTTCCAGGTCGAGGTGATTGCAAGAACGCTGTAGTGCGCCACCTCCCTTTCCCCCTGGGGAAAGGGTTAGGATTAGGGTGAGGGGGCGTTGATACAGCTCAAAATCCGCCGCGAAGCCCCCCCTCATCCGGTCCTCCAAGCCAAAGCCTTGCCTTCGACACGACGGACCACCTTCCTCCCAAGGGGAGAAGGAAATTCTCGCCAATATTTTTAAGAGGCCACTGGCGGTCCGATCCCGCGGTGGAGAGACAATGACGCGAAAAAAATCTGCCCAAGCGGGCAAGGGCCCGTCGCAACGCATGTTGCGCATCGGTGAATTGATCCGCCACAAAATCGCAGAGATGCTCTCTCGATCAGAAATTCACGACGACGTGCTGGCAAGTCACGTCATCACGATACCTGAGGTGCGGCTCTCGCCCGATCTCAAGCTCGCCACCGTCTATGTCATGCCACTGGGCGGCAATGACTTAAAGCCGGTGATCGGAGCCCTCACGCGGAATAGAAAATACATCCGCGCGCAAGTCGCGCACACCTTGAATCTCAGATACGCGCCCGATCTGCGCTTCCTCGAGGACAAAACCTTCGAAGAAGCCACCCGCATCGACCGGCTCTTGGACAGCCCTCACGTCCGCCAGGATGTGGGAAAGAAATAGCGAATGGCACGGCGCAAAAAAGGTAATCCCGTTCACGGCTGGCTCGTTCTCGACAAGCCGTTGAACATGACATCGACGCAGGCGGTCGGCAGCATCCGGCGCGCCTTCAATGCCCAAAAGGCCGGACATGCTGGCACGCTCGATCCGCTGGCGACCGGCATCTTGCCGATTGCGCTGGGCGAAGCGACCAAGACCGTGCCGTATGCGGTGGATGGTGAAAAAGCCTATCGCTTCACGGTGCGCTGGGGCGCTGAAACTAAAACCGATGACACCGAAGGCGCGGTGATCAACACCAGCGATCTGCGGCCCTCGCGCGATCAAATAGAAGCCCTACTGCCGCGCTTCCACGGCGAAGTCATGCAAGTGCCGCCGCAGTTCTCAG
>JAYTQI010000449.1:0-3028 GCA_043746825.1 Hyphomicrobium sp.
TCAAAGGGTTAGGCAACGCCACGGAGCACAAGAGAGGCGTTTGTGCCGCCGAAACCAAAGGAATTCGACAGCACGACGTTGATTTCACGCTTTTTCGGCGTATGCGGCACGAGATCGATGGCCGTCTCAACCGAAGGATTGTCGAGATTGAGCGTCGGTGGTGCAATGTTGTCCCGAATCGCCAGAACCGAGAAAATGGCCTCGACTGCCCCTGCCGCACCCAACAGATGCCCAATCGCTGATTTGGTCGATGACATCGCGAGTTTGCCGGCGCTATTGCCAAACAGGCGTTCAACGGCGCTCAGTTCGATCTCATCGCCCATCGGCGTCGAGGTGCCATGGGCGTTGACGTAATCAATTTCGCTCGGCGCCAGATTTGCCCGCGCCAGCGCCGCCTTCATGCAGCGGAAAGCACCATCGCCCGTCTCGGATGGGGCGGTAATGTGAAACGCGTCGCCCGACATGCCATAGCCGATAACCTCGGCGTAGATCTTGGCGCCGCGTGCCTTGGCGTGTTCAAGCGTCTCAAGCACCACGATGCCCGCCCCCTCGCCCATAACAAATCCGTCGCGGTCTTTATCGTAGGGGCGCGAGCCCTTTGTGGGTGTGCCGTTGAAGTTGGTGGACAAGGCGCGGCAGGCGGCGAAGCCCGCCATCGCAATCCGGCAGATCGGGCTTTCACTGCCGCCAGCGACCATGACATCGGCATCGCCCAGCGCGACAAGGCGCGCGGCATCGCCAATGGCGTGCGAACCTGTTGAGCAGGCGGTGACGACCGCGTGGTTGGGACCTTTCAGCTGATGCTTGATCGAGACATGGCCCGAAGCGAGGTTGATTAGGCGGCCCGGAATAAAGAACGGCGAAACCCGGCGCGGGCCTTTTTCTTTTAGTAATAACGATGTGTCGGCGATGCCCGACAAGCCGCCGATACCCGAGCCGATTAAAACGCCAGCGCGTTCTTGGGCTTCTGGTGTTGTGAATTTTAGGCCTGAATCAGCAATGGCCTGATCGGCAGCAGCGACCGCATAGATGATAAAATCATCGACCTTGCGCTGCTCTTTCGGCTCCATCCAATCATCGGGATTGAACTTGCCATCCGCTGTCGCGCCTCTCGGCACGAAGCAGGCGATTTGGCAGGTGATATCAGAAACTTCGAATTCTTCAATTCTGCGCGCGCCGTTATGGCCGGCAAGCAGTGCTTTCCACGACGTTTCCACACCACAGCCAACTGGTGTGACGAGCCCTAAACCTGTGATCACCACACGGCGCATGTTTTGTATCTCGCCGGGTTTCATTGCGAGGAGGATATAAACTGGGGGCCGGTTGATCCAGCCCCCTGACTACGGATAGTCACCGCCAGCCAAGCCGCACAAAGCGCGGCCAGGTGATCGGCGAGCGGACCAGACCTTAAGCGGTGGCGGCGTTCTTTTCCAAAAACTTCACCGCATCGCCGACCGTCAGAATGTGCTCTGCGGCGTCATCGGGAATCTCGCAGCCGAATTCTTCCTCGAATGCCATCACGAGTTCGACCGTATCCAAGCTATCGGCGCCGAGATCATCGATGAAGCTGGCATTCTCCGAGACCTTGTCGGCCTCGACGCCCAGATGCTCAATGACAATCTTCTTCACGCGCTCTGCGACATCGCTCATCTTCGTTCTCGTGTCCCTGTTTAAATACAGTTCAAATTCGCCGTTAGCCAATGCCTGCGGGCGTCGCAGATATCCTGGCCTTTGCCTGACCGTGATCCAGTTGCGCCGAACCATGTAAGGGATCAGCCGCCTAAATCAAGCCCGTATCCCGATTTGCCCCTGCTGGTCACTCGCAAGGGCGTTAACCCAACCAGTTGTCCCCAGATATGAACAAGGGTTAAGTCCTTCAGAATCCAGGGCTCGTTAACATGTTTGAGGGGGCTTGGCCAGCGCGTCTAAGCTCACGTCCTGCGACAATACGGGCTGGTTGATCCTTGATATTTATGACGGTTTAGCCTCAGACCATCGCCATGCCGCCGTTGATGTGCAGCGTCTGGCCGGTGATATAGCCACCCTCATGAGAGGCCAGATACAGGCAGCCGGCCGCGATATCGACGGGCTCACCAAAGCGCTGGGCGGGAATCATATTTGAGATCTCACCCTTCTGCTTGTCGTTCAGAACATCCGTCATGGCGGTCTTAATGAAGCCGGGTGCGATGCAATTGGCGGTGATCCCCCGCGACGCCACTTCCCGCGCTAAGGACTTGGTCATGCCGATCATGCCAGCTTTGGAGGCCGCGTAATTGCCCTGGCCCGGATTGCCGAACACGCCCGACACCGAGGCAATGTTGATGATCCGGCCATAGCCGGTTTTGGAGCGCATCATATGGCGCGAGGCGGCGCGGCAGAGCATGAACGTCGAGGTCAGGTTGACGGCGATGACGTCGTCCCACTGCTCGTCTTTCATGACCATGAACAGGTTGTCTTTGGTGAGACCTGCGTTGTTGACAAGAATATCGAGACGCCCGCCCAGCGCTTTCACAGCTTCATCGATGAGCTTACCAACTGCGGCGCGGTCGGCGAGATCACACGGCACAATCGCGACGCGCTCGCCGAGTTCTTTGGACAACGCCTCCAGGGCTTCGACCTTGCGGCCCGAGATCGCGACTGTGGCGCCTGCTTTGTGAAGCACGCGCGCAATCTCCGCGCCAAGTCCACCCGTCGCGCCCGTCACCAGCGCCGTCTTGCCTGTTAAGTCGAACATGAATGTTCCTCGTATGATCTAGCTTTGCTGATCTATCAGCTAGCCGTTCGCGTGCGAACAGGCAATCCGCCGCTCAGTAGGATGGGCCGTTAAGCCGCCTTGAGCCGCTTGAGACGTTTGATCTTTGGGCTCTTGCGGGCCTGCCACAAATCCCGCTCAGCCTGCAAAGCCAGCCACGTCTCCGCTGTAGAGCCCAAAACCGCCTCAAACCGCAGCGCCATTTCGGGCGTAACACCGCGCCTCAAGGTGAAGAGTTCATGCAAAGTCTGGCGGCTGATCCCCAACGCCTCAGCC
>JAYTQI010000450.1:0-3023 GCA_043746825.1 Hyphomicrobium sp.
GCGCGGCAGCATCTTCCGCCCCGGCCAGATACGCCGCCCAGAAGGCCACGTTCTCTGCGACCGTTAAGCTGCTCTTTAAAGCATTTGCGTGCCCGACAACGTGGCAATGCTCAGCGAGCACTTTCTCACTGTCGCCGCCCTGCAGTACAATCGACCCCCTTGAGAGCGCGAGAAACCCAGCCAAGGAGCGCAGCAAAGTGGTCTTTCCTGCGCCGTTTGGACCCGTGAGCACCAGCGCTTCGCCACCTTTGACCGCAAACGACAGGCCATCGATGACCGGCCGCGATCCGCGCTCAACAACCAAGTTTTCGGCGATGAGCTGCAAAATTGAACCTGACTACTGGCACTGAGCGGAGGGTGAGAGTGGCAATCGACCGCAAGCACCTGAGCCTGAAGTCCAGTGTTCTCATCTCGAAGAAGCTTATATAAATGGCTCATCATATCTTTCGCTAGCGCAAAAGCGGGGGACGGCACGCCTCCCGGCACAAACTAAGCTGGGTGCGGTGTTCATCCCTCCAATCTGCCGGCACACCGGCTGCGCGGCTCTCCGTCTCCCACAGGAGGATTGACCTTGAGCGCCCTCACACCCTCATCCATCGATAGCTTCAAATGCCTGAAGACCCTGACCGTCGATGGCCAAAGCTACGTTTACTATTCTTTGCCAGAGGCTGAGAAGAACGGCCTCAATGGCATTTCTAAGTTACCCTTCTCAATGAAAGTGCTGCTTGAAAACCTGCTACGGCATGAAGATGGCCGCACGGTTACCAAAGCCGATATCACGGCGATGGCCGAATGGCTTAGCGACACGGGCAAAGCTGGAAAAGAAATCGGCTTCCGCCCGGCGCGGGTCCTGATGCAGGATTTTACCGGCGTCCCCGCGGTCGTCGATCTTGCAGCCATGCGCGACGGCATGACCAAGCTTGGCGGTGATCCGAAGAAGATCAATCCGCTGGTGCCGGTTGATCTTGTCATTGATCACTCGGTCATTGTCGATGAATTTGGCAGCAACAAAGCCATCGGCCGCAACGTTGAACTTGAATATGAGCGCAACCTTGAGCGTTACAATTTCTTGAAATGGGGCCAGGGGGCGTTTGAGAATTTCCGCGTCGTGCCGCCCGGCACCGGCATCTGCCATCAGGTCAATCTCGAATACCTGGCGCAGACGGTCTGGACCAATAAAATGGCCGACGGCAAAACCGTCGCTTATCCGGACACACTCGTTGGTACCGACAGCCACACCACCATGGTCAACGGCCTTGCCGTTCTTGGCTGGGGCGTTGGTGGCATTGAGGCCGAAGCCGCCATGCTAGGCCAGCCGCAGTCGATGCTGATCCCTGAGGTCATTGGCTTCATGCTGACAGGTAAATTGACCGAAGGTGTGACCGCGACCGATCTCGTCCTCACCGTCACCCAGATGCTGCGCAAGAAGGGCGTGGTCAACAAATTCGTTGAATTCTTTGGGCCTGGGCTCGATAACATGACGCTCGCCGACCGCGCCACGATTGCCAACATGGCGCCCGAGTATGGCGCAACCTGCGGATTCTTCCCCGTCGATCGCGAGACGATCAATTATCTCAACATCTCGGGGCGCGACAATCACCGCATCGCATTGGTTGAAGCCTACAGCAAGGCGCAAGGCTTGTGGCGTGAGAAGGGCGCTGCTGACCCCGTATTCACCGATACACTGGCTCTCGATCTGGCGGAAGTTGTACCCTCGATGGCAGGCCCGAAGCGGCCCGAGGGGCGCATTGCGTTGACTGGCATAAAAAGCGGCTTTGCGACCGCATTGGATGCTGAATACAAAAAGCCCGGTGAGCTTGGAAAACGCGCCAAGGTTGAGGGCAAGAGCTTTGATCTCGGCCATGGCGACGTTGTGATTGCCGCGATTACCAGCTGCACCAATACTTCAAACCCGAGCGTATTGATTGCCGCTGGCCTATTGGCGCGCAATGCCATTGCTAAGGGCCTCACCTCCAAGCCTTGGGTGAAAACCTCTCTTGCGCCGGGATCGCAGGTTGTTGCCGCCTATCTTGAGAAATCCGGATTGCAGACGTCGCTTGATCAAATCGGCTTCAATATTGTCGGCTTTGGCTGCACGACCTGCATTGGAAACTCGGGGCCACTCGCGCCGGAAATCTCCAAAACCATAAATGATAATAGCCTGATCGCAGCTGCCGTTCTATCAGGCAACCGAAATTTTGAGGGCCGTGTCAGTCCCGACGCGCAGGCCAACTATCTAGCATCGCCGCCACTGGTTGTGGCCTATGCCCTGGCTGGCTCTGTGCAAAAAGATTTGACGACTGAACCCTTAGGCACAGGCAAAGACGGCAAGCCGGTTTACCTCAAGGACATCTGGCCGACCTCGCACGAAATCCAGAAGTTTGTTGTCGAGAACATCACCCGCGAAATGTTCAAATCGCGCTACGCCGACGTCTTCAAAGGCGATAAGAACTGGCAGGCGATCAAGACCAGCACTGGCTTGACGTATGGCTGGGACGGCAAATCCACTTATGTTCAAAACCCACCATACTTCCAGAGCATCACCAAGACCCCAAAAGTGATCGGCGACATCGAGGATGCCCGAATCCTTGGACTGTTTGGCGACAAGATTACCACCGACCACATCTCGCCCGCCGGCTCCATTAAAGCCGCAAGTCCGGCAGGCAAATATTTGCTCGATCACGGCGTCAAACCCGCCGACTTCAATCAGTACGGCACGCGGCGCGGCAACCACGACGTCATGATGCGAGGCACATTCGCCAACATCCGCATCAAGAACCATATGGTGAAAGATGCTGCTGGCGCTGTGAAAGAAGGCGGCCTCACCATTCACTATCCAGACGCTAAGGAGCTGCCGATTTACGACGCGGCGATGGCCTACGAAAAAGCCGGTGTGCCGCTGGTGGTTTTCGCGGGCATTGAATACGGCAACGGCTCATCACGCGATTGGGCGGCGAAAGGCACAAATCTGCTTGGCGTGAAGGCCGTCATCGCGCAATCGTTCGAGCGCATTCACCGCTCCA
>JAYTQI010000451.1:0-3022 GCA_043746825.1 Hyphomicrobium sp.
CGCGCCATTGAAGTCATCAAGTTGCCTGAGAACGAGCCAGCGATGGCTCATAAGAAAGGCGGCTTCCAGCCGAGCGTCATCGAGGGTTCTGGGCCGCCGAAGATAAACTTGTCGCCGCCGCCGTCGCACATCATCGACAGCCGCACCGTCTCGGTGCCGGTGATGGGCCGCATTGCCGCTGGCACCCCGATCAGCGCCATTCAGAACCACACCCACGACATCGCCTGCCCGCCTGACCTGCTGACCAACGGCGAGCACTTCGCTTTGGAAGTGAAGGGCGACTCGATGATTGAAGCGGGCATTCACGATGGCGATACCGTCATCATCCGGCGCTGTGATTCTGCCGAGAACGGCGACATCGTCGTCGCACTCGTTGAAAAGGAAGAAGCCACACTCAAGCGCCTGCGCAAGAAGGGCTCGACCATTGCGCTCGAAGCCGCCAATCCCGAATTCAAAACCCGCATTTTTGGCCCCGACCAGATTGATATCCAAGGCCGGCTTGTGGGCTTGATGCGGCGGTATTGAGTTCGGTTGTCATCCTCAGGCTTGTCCCGAGGATCCATTGTACCGCGAACTCCGCCGCAAGCGGATGGTTGGATCCTTGGAATAAATCCGAGGATGACAACTGTACCTGCAGCTACGGCGCATCACCTTGAGCGTCGATGACCGGCTCGCCCGCGCTCTCATCATCCTCGACATCGGGGCGCAGCACGCCTCTCGCCAGCCACTCTGGCCTGCCTGCGAACGCGGGTAATCTGTCCGCCCGGCGCTGCCGGACGGAATCATTTACGGCGCGGGACGCCGGATCTGGGATCTGAGTTCCCGTCGTCACATCGCGCGGCCCGTCATCGAGCGCGGCGCTGCCGCTCGATTGCGCAGGCTCACCCACCTTTGGCACCGGCAACCGCCGCTTGTGTTCCGGCACCTCTGACCATGGCCTGATCCCGCGATGCGCCGCAACCGTGTCGATGCGCACCCGGCCCTCGTCCTCGATGTAGAGCGCATGCGCGCCCTGATCATAAACATCAAACACATCAACAATGGCGGCTGGGCTGGCGCACACTTTCGGCCTCGGCACATTCAGCACCAGAATATCCGCGCGCGCACAATCATCGGCAATCGCGCTTGGATGCCGCGCAACTGACAGTGTCGCGCCTTTGACCTGCGTCACGCACCCCGACGCATCACAGCGGAAGCCCTCCGCCTTTGCTGCCTGTTGCGCGCTGCGGGCATCGCCATCATTTTCCAGCCAGCGCTCGAGCTCATACTTGGCCTGCCGTGCGGGTAACGCCGACAATTGCCCGTCAGCACCCCGCACTGCCACGAGTTCGCCCTGGCGCGCGATCAGCACATCGGGACGGGCTAAGAACGGCGCTACGATCAATCCCGCGATGACGAGCCCAACGCCCATCAACCGCCAGCGCGCCTGCCACAGCGCCAGCCACATGCCGCCCACAACCATCAGCACAAACGCCAGTGTTGGCATCGCCGCTAAGTGGCCAACAGCGCCCGGCAGCACCGCCACTTTATTGGCGCACCACGACATGGCATCGATGCCCCATCCCATCGGAATGAGCCCCACCGCCTCCAGCCCAAACGGCATCAACACCAGCGCCACAAGAGCTGTTGGCATCACGATGGTATTGCAAATTGGAATGGCGATGAGATTGGCAATCATCGCGTATTGCTGGCTTTGGTGAAATTGATACGCCGCGAATGGCGCCACCGCGATGCTCGCAACAATCGTCGTGAAAATAATGCCGCCAAAAAACATCAAAACCCGCAACACAGGGTGCGGCTCACTCGATCTTTTGTATCGGCGGCGGATTTCTTCGTAAGTCGCGATCAACGCCGTCACGGCCGCGAACGACATTTGAAAGCCAGCGTCGAACAGGCTCTCAGGGTAAAAGAGCAAAATCAGAAAAGCCGCCAGCGCCACGTTGCGTAACGCCAGCGCCGGGCGCTCCAGCAGCATGGCTGCAAACATCACCAGGATCATCAACGCCGAGCGCACGGTTGCAAATGAGCCGCCCGAGATTGCGAGATAGCCAAGTGTCCCAAGAATGCCGCCCACCGCCGCCCATTTCTTGATTGGAAAATTCAGCGCCACCCAGGGCAAAGCCGCCAGCAACAGCCGGATGGAATAAAAGACCGCCCCCGCCATTACCACCATGTGCAGGCCCGAGATCGAGAGAATGTGGAAGAGGCCAGAGTTTTTGTATGCGTCATTCGTCGGCTTAGCGATGCCGCCACGCTCGCCCGTGATCAGAGCTTTGGCGATGGCGCCGGTCTCACCGGGCAACACTGCACCGATACGGGTGTTGATGCCTTGGCGCACGCTTTCAATCGCAACGATGACTGGCGCGGCTAAAGACGGTGCAGCATTACCGCTTTCAAGCACTGGCGAAGACAGTGTGTAGCCAACACCGCCAAGGCCTTCAAACCAAGCGGTACGGCCATAGTCGAAGCCCCCAGGCAATGCGGGTTTGGCTGGCGGAGACAAGGTTGCATGCAGCGTCACGTGATCGCCAGGGTGCGCAACCGGCTCCGCTTTCATGGTGCGGACACGAACGCGCTTAGGCCGCCGGGCCTCATCCAATTCGTCTAGAGTTTCGACAGCAATGGTGAGGCGCTGCCCGCGCGGAGCCTTCGTCTCAGCGCGTTCAACCGTCCCCTTGACTTCGGCGTAGTGGAGATTTTTTTGTAAGACAGGCGCGCGCACAAACTCAACGCGCAGTTTGGCGACAACGAGACCCAAAGCCACTAAGACAAGCGCCGTCACAAATTGGCTCAGCAGTGTGCCGCGCTTGAGAGCCAATTTCAAAAGCAAAGCGGCTGCAAGCGGCGCAAAGGCCAGAGCCAGGCTTGGTTCAAAAGCAAGTGCAAAATATCCGGCTATCCCCGCCCCCAGCGCGACCGGCGACCACAGAAAAAACCGCGCGCGCTGGCCGTCAAGACTGTCTGTCGCGCGCGCAAACAGCCCCACGGCGCCAAGCTCTAGGCCTACGCCCTGATAGACGAC
>JAYTQI010000452.1:0-6635 GCA_043746825.1 Hyphomicrobium sp.
GACCGCTGGCATATTTTGTCGATCTCATCGAGAAAGACGATGCCGTTGTTCTCAACGGCTTTGATGGCCTCAGCCGTGATCTGATCGCTGTCGATCAGCTTGTCGCTCTCTTCTGCAATCAGCGGCTCGTGACTGTCTTTGACCGTGACCCGGCGAGTTTTTGCGCGGCCTTGGAAAGCCTTGCCGAGCATCTCGGATAAGTTGAGCGTGCTCATGCCGGAACCGGGCAGCTCAAACACCGGCATTGAGGGCCCGGCATCCGCCACCTGGATTTCGATGTCCTTGTCGTTCAGCTCATTGGCGCGCAGTTTTTTACGGAAACTTTCACGCGTTGCGGGCTGGGACGCGGGTCCTACCAACGCGTCCAGCACGCGTTCCTCTGCCGCTTTCTCGGCTTTGGTGCGGACTTCTTTGCGTTTTGTTTCTTTCACCAAGGCGATACCAACTTCCACGAGGTCACGAATGATGCTCTCAACGTCGCGGCCGACGTAGCCAACCTCGGTGAACTTGGTGGCTTCGACTTTCAGAAACGGCGCGCCCGCGAGTTTAGCCAGACGGCGCGCGATCTCGGTCTTGCCAACGCCCGTTGGGCCAATCATCAGGATATTTTTGGGCAGCACTTCCTCGCGCAACTCGCCGGTCAACTGTTGGCGGCGCCAGCGGTTTCTGAGCGCGATGGCGACCGCGCGCTTGGCGTCGTTCTGGCCAACGATGTAGCGGTCGAGTTCTGAGACAATTTCGCGGGGGGAGAAGGTGGTCATATGTTTTTCTCAGGAAGCCGAAACAAACTTCAGCCCGGCAATCGAGCCGATGAGGGTGGTGAGAAAGACGAGGCGCATCGTGTCTACGGGCTCGTGATAGTAGAGCATGCCGATCAGCGCAGTACCGGCAGCCCCAATGCCGGTCCACACCGCATAGGCGGTGCCGAGCGGAATGCCGGTGAGCGAGCGGTTCAAAAAGTAAAAGCTCACGAAGCCAAGCGCAAAGAACGACACGGTCGGCACAAGTTTCGTCATGCCATCGGTAAAGCGAAAGATTGTTGTGCAGGTGATCTCAAGCAGACCGGCCGTCAACAGATAAACCCAGGCCATCGGCCAACTCCTAAGATCGCATACCAAGTTCAACGGCTGGACGGCAGGCTCTCGACCACGAAATTCGCATTGGTGTAGACGCAAATTTCGGACGCAATGCTCATGGCCTTGCGAGCGATGTCTTCGGCGCCCAGCGGCTGATCGAGAAGCGCGCGGGCGGCGGCAAGGGCGTAGTTACCGCCGGAGCCAATGCCCATGACGTGGTTTTCCGGTTCCAGCACATCGCCGGTGCCGGTCAGTACCAGCGTGGCGTCCTTGTCCGCGACCAGCATCATAGCCTCTAAGCGGCGCAGATAACGGTCGGTGCGCCAGTCCTTGGCCAGCTCGACACAGGCGCGGGTCAGCTGACCGGGGTATTGTTCGAGCTTTGCCTCTAACCGTTCAAACAGGGTGAAGGCGTCGGCAGTTGCGCCTGCAAACCCGGCGATAACATCGCCCTTGCCGAGGCGGCGGACCTTGCGGGCGTTGGCTTTGATGATGGTTTGGCCGAGGCTGACCTGGCCGTCGCCTGCAATCACAACCAGGCCGCCCTTGCGGACGGTTAAGATTGTCGTGGCGTGCCAGGACGAATCGGCGGCATTTGTGGGGTTCACTATCATTGGCCTTCGCTGCCCGTTTCCTGGAGCGGTTTAAGCTGATAAGGGGTCGGGGAGCAAGCGAGGCCAACTCAGCTTCGCTCTGTAACGATGAAAGCCGGAGAATACCCTTGAAGCGCAATGCCACAATCACCCGCAAGACCAAAGAGACCGAGATTTCCGCAACTATCGATCTTGACGGCACGGGTGCTTACGACATCAAGACCGGTATTGGGTTTCTGGACCACATGCTGGAGCAGCTGGCGCGCCACTCGCTGATCGATATCACGCTGCGCGCCAAGGGCGACCTGCATATCGATTTCCACCACACCGCTGAGGATACTGGCATTGTGCTCGGGCAAGCTGTCGCCAAGGCCATGGGCGATAAGGCGGGTATTGTACGTTATGCCGACGTGCATCTGCCGATGGACGAGACCTTGACCCGCGTCGCGGTTGACGTGTCAGGCCGGCCGTTTCTGATTTGGCGCGCCAATTTCTCGGCTCCCAAACTCGGCGAGATGGACACCGAATTGTTCCGTGAATGGTTCCAGGCCTTCGCGCAGAATGCGGGCATCACGCTGCATGTTGAAAACCTTTATGGCGAGAACAACCACCACATCGCCGAGACCTGCTATAAAGGTTTGGCGCGGGCCTTGCGGATGGCGTTGACGCTCGATCCGCGTCAGGCTGGCCGAATTCCCTCAACCAAGGGCATGCTCTCGGGCTGATTTTGAGCTTGCGTGATTTTCAGGAGTTAGTGGCCGTGGCGACATTTACTGTTCATGAGCCTTCTCAACCTCAAGCCGACCGCGTGGACCGGGCGGATGAGCTGCGCTTCGTCAAGGACGGCTTCTCGTGGGTCACCGCAATTTGCCCGCCGCTGGGGTTTGCCGTGAAAGGTCTTTGGACGGCGGCGCTGGCGTATATTGTTTTTGCCGCCGTTGCTGTCACGGGCCTGATGGCCCTGCATGTCGGCTCGGACGCGCTGACATTCATGTTGTTGGCCATTAATATTTATCTCGGCTTTGAATCTTCGACGCTGGAGCGCTGGTCGCTCGACAACGACGGCTGGCGCATGATCAGCACAGTGATCGGCCGCAATATTAGCGAGTGCGAGCGGCGGTTTTTTGAAAGCTGGTTGCCATCGCAACCTGTAATCACGGGTGCGTCACAAGCTTCAAAGCGCGGTGGCAGTGTTGGCTGGCCATCAGGCGTGAAGTCTTAAGTCAGCTAAACCCATGCAGCGCGTCGTCATCATCGACTATGGCTCTGGAAACTTACACTCGGCGGCCAAAGCTTTCGAGCGTGCGGCGCGTGAAGGCGGCACAGACTCGCAAATCATCGTCAGCGCGGACGTTAAGGATTTAGAAAGCGCTGACCGCGTTGTGCTGCCGGGCGTTGGGGCTTATGCCGATTGCAAGCGCGGGCTCGATGCAGTTCCAGGAATGCGCGAAACGCTTGAAGATGTGGTGCGCAAAAAAGCCCGGCCGTTTCTTGGCATCTGCGTGGGTATGCAATTACTGAGCGAGCGCGGCTTAGAATTCGAAGTGACTGAAGGCCTGGGCTGGATCAAGGGCGAGGTTAAAGCCATTGCACCGAACGACCCGGCGCTTAAAATTCCGCACATGGGCTGGAACACTTTGGATGTTGCCAAACCGCACGCATTGTTAGCGGGAATTCCAACAGGCCCAGACGGCCTGCACGCGTATTTCGTGCATTCGTATCATCTCGCCGCCAAAGATAGGGGTGTGGTGTTTGCGGATACCAACTACGGCGGCGCGGTGACGGCGCTTGTTGCTGATAACAATATCGCCGGCACCCAGTTCCACCCTGAGAAGAGCCAAAAACTCGGCCTCAAGCTGCTCGCAAATTTTTTGAGCTGGAAGCCCTGACCACCTGCGCGAAGGGGGCGGCAATTTCTGACACCGCCGATTGAATGGCCGACCATGCGGCGCGCGGGCCATCGAACATTGGCGCGGTTAGGCTGTCCGCGCTGTCGTCATCTTCAAGACGGCCAGCCAACCACTGCAGGCGCGGATTGATGGCGGCGTGCTCGCGGCCGAGCTCGTGGATGCGAAGTTCAGTCGCATCATCGAACAGTATGGCGAGGCGCTTGGCGATCTGATCGGCGGTGAGCCAGGTTTTCACATACCACAAGCCGTCTCCGGCGCGGGCGTAGCCGGTTGCAATGTAGGGCAGCGAAAACGACACGGCCCAAGTGTCTTGGTTGGGGGTCTTGGGGACGTGGTGGAGCAAATAGGTCTTCATGGCGGGGGATCCAAGGAGCGAGGGCTGAGGGGGTATGCAAGCCGGGGGAGGCTTTACGCACGACGCCACTTGAAACAACGCAGACAACTCAGACCACGATATGCAACGCGCACTTTCAGAAAAATCAGACGCACCTGTCTCGTCTACGTAGGAATCCGGGGCTTTGATACAAGCCGCAGTCCGGCCCCCGCCGTCATCGCGAAGCGATGCTGCGCATCGCCGCGGGGGTGACGTTTTTTGGGGTTGAGCGTGCCGGGCCTTTGTTTGGGGAGGGAGGCATCTTCGGGGGAGAAGAACGCCGGCCCGGCACGCTCGAACTCTTTTAGCAAGCTTCCGCGAACGGCAGCTCGGGCTCGATGGGTTCCGGAGCTGGCGGCGCCGGGAAGGCGATGACATTGCCGCCAGCGATCAGATCGACGCCAGGGCGGCGCTGACGGAACCAGCGCAGCGAGGTGTTGGTGAGGACAGCTTCCCGCTTGACCGCTTGGATGAGCAGGCCGTCGTCTTCATTCAGCATGTCGCGCAGCTCAACTTCGAGCTCGGTCTCTTCACGCAGCGAGGTTACGTACCAGGTGTTGGCGAGCGGGCGGGCCCACTTCTCGCCGAGACCCATGATGACTTGCGCGAGAACGTGCTGGTTGCTGGTCGGCTTGGCGAGGTCGTATGAGATCAGGTAGGTGCGCATGGGGGTCTCTCCTAGGCTTAAGGGTTGGGGGTCGAGAGAACGCTACATTAGACCCCGATGTGGCGGCGATTGAGGCGCCTTGAACATAGAGAGAACATGCCACGAATCATCAGGCTTGTCTAGTGTTTGTTCTTAAATAGTTCTCGAATGTTCCAAAATGGCCTTAAGGCTCTGAATTTGACCGCTGACGGGCGTTTTAGTCAGGGGTTGCATGGGTAGCCAAAAATCAATTATGGCCGTCAGCGGGCATCTCCCGACGCGGGAAACAGCGTCAGCTGACGCGGGTCTGGCGATTTTGAAATCCGCTGATGTAGGCCAGGATCAATCCGGTCCGCCAGACTTGGATAACGTTCCCTCAATAACGCTAATGCTTTGGCTCGGCTGCCCGGGAACTTGGTTTCCTCCCAAATCTCATAGAGGCGGCGCGGATCGCAGGCGTAGCGGCGCACCAGATCCTTAGGGCGGATCTTGAGCCAGCGCGCCAGCCAGATCGCCACTGCATCGTCCTCGGTCAAAGGGCGGCGGGCGATGATGGGCGGTGGACACTCGAGAAAGATCGTGGACATGGGAACTTCTGACGCTGGTGATGCAACAGGCATTGGTTTGATAGACCGGCGGCTTGACGTACCGGCCGAGACGATATTCATCCCATCCAAAGATAGCAATCTGATGGCCGTAGGACTCCCTCTCCCCAAGGGGAGAGGGCTGGGGTGAGGGGGTTTTGGTCTGGCCATGAAGATAGAGCTGACACCTCTAGCACGTGGCCTAAGGCGCAGGCAGACGAAGGCTGAGACGAAGCTTTGGTATCATTTGCGCAATCGGAATTTCGATAGTCTCAAGTTTCGCCGTCAGGTGCCTAGAGGCCCGTATGTTGCAGACTTTCTATGTGACGATGCGATGCTGATTGTTGAACTTGATGGATCGCAACACGCGGAAAATGTTACTGCGGATCAGAAGCGAACCGCTTTTCTCGAGAGTCTCGGATATCGAGTGCTGCGCTTCTGGAACGTTGACGTTATGGCAAACATGGCTGGCGTGCTTGATATGCTTTACGCCGAGGCGACGGCACGAAGAAAAACCCCCTCATCCGCCCCATTCGGGGCACCTTCTCCCCAAGGGGAGAAGGATGCCGCCGCCAACATGAATAAACCCAATGAAGAAGAATAAGTGAGCAAACCCTTTGATCCTCTTTCCTGCCATCGACCTTAAAGACGGCCAGTGCGTGCGCCTCAAGCTTGGCGACATGGCGCAGGCGACGGTATTCAATGAGTCACCGGTTGACCAAGCTTTGATCTTTGAGCGCCAGGGCTTCAAATATCTCCACATCGTCGATCTCAACGGGGCGTTTGCAGGCAAGCCGGTCAACGGCCACGCTGTCGAGGCGATTTTGAAAACTGTGAAAATGCCGGTGCAGCTCGGCGGCGGCATCCGCGATCTCAGCACCATTGAGATGTGGCTGAGCAAAGGCGTCAAGCGCGTCATCCTCGGGACGGTGGCGGTGCGCGATCCCGCACTTGTCAAGCAAGCCTGCAAAAAATTTCCCCACCGCGTCGCCGTTGGCATTGACGCCAAGGCTGGCAAAGTCGCGGTTGAGGGTTGGGCGGAAACGTCAACGCTCACCGCCATCGATCTCGCCAAGCGTTTCGAGGACGCCGGTGTTGCGGCGATCATCTACACCGACATCGAGCGCGATGGCATTTTGAAGGGCTTGAATTTGCCTGCCACCGCAGAACTCGCCTGCGCCACCAAAATTCCGGTCATCGCCTCGGGCGGCTTGGCCAGCATAGAAGACGTCAAAGATTTGATGAGGCCGGAATACAAAATGCTCGAAGGCGCCATCTCCGGCCGCGCGCTCTACGACGGCCGCATTGATCCGAAAGAGGCTTTGAAGATGTTGGAGGCGAAATGAACATCGGCGATAAAGTTCGAGTTAGCAAAATCCCAGCCGATTTGCCAGAGCACGACAAGCGCTTGCAAAAACTTTTCAAGTCGTGCCTCGGCAAGGAGTTCACGATC
>JAYTQI010000453.1:0-3005 GCA_043746825.1 Hyphomicrobium sp.
TGATTCTGGGTGGCGCGCGCGGTTTTTGCTCGGCACCACGTTCCTGAGTTTTCTGGGCTGCGTCGGTTTCATCGAGATGATGGCGCTGAAAACGCTGAGCTTGTACGAGATGTTCGTGATGCTGAAATCGGGTGAACGGGTCGTGTTCACCAGCGTCGATCGCACGGATATCGAAACGCTGGCGCTGCGTCTTGCCGCCATGCAAGGTCAGAAGGCTTAAGATTTAGGCTCTGCCGCTTGTCTTTAGGTGGAAGCGCGTTAGGGTGCGGCCTTCCCCTTCATGATTTGCGAGCCCTTGATGACCCCGATTGTCCGTTTTGCGCCGAGCCCCACGGGGCGCCTGCACATCGGCAATGTGCGGCCGGCGACTTTGAATTGGCTCTATGCCAAAAAGTACGGCGGCACCTTCATTCTGCGCATGGACGATACCGACCTGCAGCGCTCGACCGAAGAATTCGCCGAAGGCATTCGCGACGATCTCAAATGGCTGGGGCTGACGTGGGCGCGGGAAGAACGCCAGTCGGACCGCACATCCCACTATGACAAGGCGGCGGAACGCTTGAAAGCGGCGGGTCTGCTGTATCCTTGCTATGAGAGCGAGGACGAACTCGACCGCAAACGCAAGCGCCAGCTGGCAATGCAACGGCCGCCGATTTATGACCGCTCGGCTTTGAAGTTGACTGAGGAAGAGCACGCGAAGTTGAAATCGGAAGGCCGCACGCCGCATTGGCGCTTCCGCCTGCCCAACACGACGCCGGAGCAGAAGCTCAATCCGCAGCCGACGATCGTGTCGTGGAATGACCTCATTCGCGGTCATCAGACTGTGGATCTGGGCTCGCTCTCAGACCCGGTGCTGATCCGCGGCGACGGCTCGTTCCTCTACACGTTTACGAGTGTGGTGGACGATATTGATTTTGGCATCACTACGGTGATACGCGGCGAAGATCATGTCACCAATGCCGGTGTCCAGGTCGCGCTGTTTGAGGCGCTGGGGGCAACGGCCCCGGCCTTTGGCCACCACAGCCTCTTGATCGGCGCGGATGGGCAGGCCTTGTCGAAACGTTTAGGAGCGTTGTCGGTGCAGAGTTTCCGCGAGGCTGGGCTCGAGCCGATGGCAGTGCTCAGCCACGCCGCGCTTGTTGGGACCTCGGATGCCATTGAACCGCATCGCACGACGGATGAGCTGGCGGCGCTCTTTGACTTGAATAAGATTTCCACGGCGCCGGGGCGCTTTGATCTTGAAGAGCTCAACGGCCTCAACGCCAAACTCTTGCATAAGTTACCGTATGAGGATGTATACGCGCGTTTGGAAAAGTTTGGCATCACAGGCGGGGTGCCGTTCTGGGAAGCGGTCAAGGGCAACCTCACCGTTTTGAGCGACGCGAAACTGTGGTGGCAGGTGGTGCATAGTGATATCGCGCCGGTGATCGATGACGCGGCGTTTATCGCTAAAGCCGCGTCCGTATTGCCGCCCGAGCCGTGGGGGCCTGAGACCTGGAGCCAGTGGACCAACGCCGTCAAATCGCTGACTGGCGCCAAGGGCAAAGCCCTGTTCCATCCGCTGCGTCTGGCGTTGACGGGCCAGGAGTCGGGACCTGAGTTGAAGACGCTGCTGCCACTGATCGGGCGGGCGAGGGCGGTGAAGCGGTTGGGGTAGCTTGACATCCCGGCCAGAGAAATTGCGCGTGCGCAATTTTGGAGAGCTGGGATCGAAATTTGCACCGTGATAAGATGGCTCCCGGCTCTGCGAAATCGCTATTCAAGCCTGTTCTCCGGCCGGGATGAGCCGCCAACAACCTACTGCGGGGGCTGGGCGCCAGTGGGGGCCGTCCGCTTCGGGGCAACGGGCACAGCCGGTGCGGCCGGTTTCTCCAGCACATCTTTGATGGCGTCTTGCATTGGGACCGGTGGCAACTGTTCGGCTGGTGCCGCCTCAGGCGCGGCCAGAGCGGCAGCTGCCGCAGCGGTGGCGGGCGTAATCGTTCCGGTCGTAATCTGAGAGCCGGGTTGTGCGTCAGCTTGCCCGTCAACCGGTGGCGGCGCTCCCTCAGCGCGCTTCGCCGGGAACGCGGAAGCTTTCACCGGTGGCGCGCCGCCCGCAGGTGTCTCGGCCTTCTTGTCGGTGGCAAGGGTAGCTGGCACAAACTCGGCTTCCTTGCACGAGCAGCCGTTGACGAATTCCTTGCGGTAGCGGAACGCCACCTTGAGCCGCGTGTATGGCTCCTGGCTTTTGAGAGCCACGGATTGGTCAACCGAGCCGCCCGGATTGGGGTGATAATAGAGTTCCGTCGGCGCTGCGCATTTCGATTGGCAGGCCTCGGCGTCTTGCGGGAAGTGACTGGGCAAGGTCGAGAAGCTGACCGGGAAATAATAGCCGTCACACAATCTCACGCACAGGGTGCGGTAGGTGGCAACGCCAGTGCCGGTTTGCGGCGTCCATGAGTTGTGGCCGACCGAATCTTCCTCTTGCCAAACGCCACCGCCACCACCACCCTCGCGGCGGCGGGCCTGATCGACATAATTGGCGCCACAGCCGTTGCGCGCCAATTCCCGCACGATGTCGTCCTGATAAGAGCGCCCGCCCGTGCTGACGATATCCTGGCGCTGAACCTCAAGCTCGGCCAAGCGGCGTTTGGCGACTTCGACCTGCTTCAAGAGTTCTTTGCACTGCGGGCTTGAACGGAAGGACTTTGTGAACAGAAAATACTCGTAGCAAGACTTGTCGAGCTGGGCCGCGCCAACGTTGTAGGTTTTATCGACCTGTCGGATTTCAGCCTCAAGTTTAGGGAGCTGCTCGCGCGATTGGTTGCCCTTCTGGCCTTCTTGCAGCAGGCGTTGCTCAAGCTGCAGACAGATCGGATTTTTGGTTGACCAGTTGGCGGCGCCTCCGGGCACAGCTGGTGGCGGCGCTTGGTTGGGAATAGGGGCTGGCACCGGCTGCGGCTGGCGGTAGACCGGCTCGCGCGGGCGCGGCGGCTCATCGTTGCCGCCAAATGGCCACCATT
>JAYTQI010000454.1:0-2994 GCA_043746825.1 Hyphomicrobium sp.
GCCAACTATTGGCTGCGCACCGATACCGCGACGCAAGTGGGCCACGCAAACCTGCTGCGCGAAGCCGGACGAACGGGTGAAAAACTGGCGACAGCCGTAAAAACCGACGCGTTCACTGCAATCACGGAACTCACCGTTTATGCGCCGAACCACGCCCGCCTTTTGTCGCTGTTTGCGGGTGCCTGTGCGGCGGGCGGCGCTAACATTGCTGGCGCCCACATCACCACAACGCGCGACGGTTTTGCGCTGGATACGTTTCTGCTTAACCGCGAGTTCCCAAACGATGACGATGAGCTTAGGCGCGCCAAGCGCATCGGAGATACCATCGACAGGTTGTTGGAAGGTAAAGAGCGCCTCGCAGCGCTGCTGGCCAAGAAACGAATGGGCATGCGCGGCGTCGAGGCCTTCACGGTGGAGCCGGAGGTCATCATCAATAATTCGTTGTCAGAGCGCTTAACGGTGATCGAGGTGGCGGGCCGCGACCGGCCAGGATTGCTTTATGAGTTGACCAGCACTTTGTCAGATCTGTCGCTTGATATCGGTTCAGCGCACATCACGACCTTTGGCGAAAAGGCGGTCGACGTGTTTTACGTTACAGACTTGACCGGCAAGCAGATTGTTAGCGAAATGCGCCAAAAGGCCATCAAGGAGCGGCTCACAAAGGTGCTGACTGGTGCTCCAGCGATAGTTTGATATCTGAATTTACTCTCGTAGAATATGAATCTATTAACGGAACATACGCGAAAGACGTTTAAGCGGACTATAAATTGAAGCGCTGATGTGCGGCTTCTAAGAGCTTTCACCGAACTCGGGCTGCGGTGCACGCGAGTGGCCTCAAATCGTGTTCCGTGGCGGGGCCAAGATCAGCATTGATCAAGCAAACTATTTAAGCACCATCGACGAGATTGATGTCGCCGGTGACATTGATGCGCGCATGGACGAGGACCGGAGTGTTATCATTCCTTGGATCGACGCGGCTTTGCCGCTCGACGGCGCGAATTCTCGAGATCGGTTGCGGCATTGGGGAATCAACAGTCGCGCTTTCTTAGTAAGGCGCGATAAACACGGGTATCGACGTTGATCCTGAGTTACTGGTGGTTGGGTGCGAACGCGTAAGGCGTTATGGCCTTGAGGCCGAGTTCCACAACTGCAATGCGAATGAAGTCACAAAACAGCTCGCTGGCCGGCACTTCGATTGTGTGATCTTTTTCGCCTCGCTCGAACACATGACACTTGACGAGCGTTTCGCAGCTATGCCTGGCACATGGTCGCTCTCGATACGACCCACGTTGCCTGCTGGGGGCGAGGGGTGAGTTTCCACGAATTAGATCTCGTGTTTGGCGATACCCCGCAAGCTGGATATGGTCAGCAACAAACTTGACTTCCTGGCGTTCCGTAATCCGGTTCTTTTTGCTCTCCGTCTGGTATCGCGGACGCGGCGCTACGCGCGCTTTCTTGAACGCTTAGAGCCGTCTATAAACCCAGGATTTTTCCGCCAAAACTTTGCATCATCATTGGCAAGCCCTGAGCTGCGCACCTTGCTTAGAAGCAGCGGCATTTGAGGATAAGCCTGTGGCTGCGCTCCTCTTGCCGCCTCAAGCAAACCACTTTAACCCTCCTAACGCATGAAACTCTATCGCGCCTTCGCAACGGTTGGTGGTTTGACGCTGGTCAGCCGGGTTCTCGGCTTCGTCCGCGATATCCTGTTTGCCTGGGCGTTTGGTTCGGGCTGGGTGGCGGACGCATTCAATGTCGCGTTCCGCTTTCCAAATCTGTTCCGCCGCCTGTTTGGCGAAGGCGCCTTCAACTCGGCCTTCATCCCGTTGTTTGCCAAGCGCCTTGAGGGCGAGGGCAAAGAGTCTGCGCGGGCTTTTGCCAGCGAAGCCATGTCGGGGCTTATCTTTGTGCTCGTCATCTTGTCGGTGATCTTTATCGTTTTTATGCCGTGGCTGATGTATCTGCTGGCGCCAGGGTTCAGTGCCGACCCGCAGAAATTCGATCTTGCGGTGCTCCTGACGCGCATCACGTTTCCCTATCTCTTGTGCATGTCGCTGGTGGCATTGCTCTCGGGCGTCTTGAACTCTCTGGGTAAATTTGTCGAAAGCTCAGCCGTCTCGATTGTCCTCAATCTAACGCTGACGGTCGCGATCCTCATCGGTTTTTGGCTGGGTTTTCACAACGACCCTAATGGCGGCATCGTGCAGGCGCTGGGCGTGTTCGTGGCCGGACTGCTGCAACTCTGGCTGTTGTGGAATGGCGTCAAGCGCAACAATTTTTCCCTGCAACTGAGCCGTCCGCGCATGACAGATGGCGTGCGCCGCCTTTTAACACTCGGGCTGCCGGGCGTAGTTGCGGGCGGCGTCACCCAGCTCAACATCATGATTGGCACCATGATCGCGTCAATGCAGCCAGGGGCGGTGTCCCAACTTTACTATGCTGACCGGCTGTATGAGCTGCCGCTCGCCATCGTCGGCATCGCCATCGGCGTTGTGCTTTTACCTGACGTTTCGCGGCACCTCAGGGCCGGCAACCACGAGGCGGTCATGGACAGCCAAAACCGCTCACTCGAATTTGCGATGCTGCTGACGATTCCAGCCGCCGTCGCGCTCGCCGTAATCCCGTCAGAGATCGTGCGCGTGCTCTATGAGCGCGGGGCGTTCAAGGCGACAGACTCAGCCGCAACCTCAATGGTGCTGGCAGTCTTCGCACTTGGCCTTCCAGCCTTTGTTTTGATCAAAGTTTTCTCGCCAGCTTACTTCGCGCGCGAAGACACCAAAACGCCGATGCGTTATGCGGCAATCAGCTTGACCGCCAACACGGCGGGCTCGATCACGCTGTTCTTCCTGTTTCGCTATCTCGGAATGATGCCGCAACTCGGCATCGCAGTGGCGACGACGCTCGGCGGTTGGCTCAATGCTTTCATGCTTTGGTGGACGCTGAGACAACGCGGCCAGTTTGTTGCAGATGCGCGCTTGAGGCGCGTGCTGCCGTGGA
>JAYTQI010000455.1:0-2992 GCA_043746825.1 Hyphomicrobium sp.
GCGGATGGCATCGTTTTCTTGCAGGATTTCGTGGCGCGAGCCGGGCATCAAAATATGCCCGCCGATTTTCAACTCAACCGCAAAATCCTCAATCGCGCGTGATGACACGACGTGGTCGGCGCCCGCCGCAAACAGCAGCATCGGCACGGTCACGTACTTTGGATAGTCGGGCTTTTGAATCATGGCGCAAGACCGCAGCGCTGACTTAAACCAGCCAATCGTCGGTGAGCCGAGCCCCAATTCCGGCGCCTGCTCAAGCACGGCCTTGTTGCGTGTCCAGCGCACAAAATCACTGGTCAAGTTATTGCCCTCGAACTCCGGGGTTTCTTCCGGTACGTCATCGCCGCCTTGCACGTAAGCCGTCGCCAAGCCAAAGACGCTGGCCAATTCTGCGTAGGTGCGTGCGGTCTTGCGGCCATAGCCAATGGCCGCAGCGCTGATCTGAATCATCGGCGCGACCAGCACCATACGTTCAAACCAGCTGTTCTCAACTTGCGCGTTGCGCAGCAAAATGTTCGCGCCCATCGAATGCGCAAAGCCGATGTAGGGGGGCGCATGATTGGGCAGGACGATCTCATCCATAAAGCGCGCCAGATCCCGGTCATATTCGGTAAAGCCGGTGACGTGGCCCTTGCGCGGATTGGAAAGCGGGCGTTCCGAGCCGCCTTGTCCGCGCCAATCGAGAATGGCCACGGCAAAGCCGCGCCGTCTGAGATCAGCGACAATTTCGAAGTATTTCTCAATATATTCGCCGCGGCCCGGAAAGATGCAGACGGTGCCAAGCAGCGGCCCGCGCGTCGCAGGCCAATGCGCATAGCGCAGCTTGGTGCCGTCATAGCCCTCGAGCGCGCCAACGGTCGCTGGTGCGGGCACTGGATTGATGGCTAACGAAACCAATTGCATTGTTGCTTACCCCTTAGCCGCCCCCCGGCGAGCATTTTCAAATCACATCTTAACCCAAACTGCGAGGTCAGACACCTGGGCCTCCTAGCTTTGATGCGGACGAGACCTTGAACACTGCAAATCCGCGCTTACCTAAATCCTGCGCTCGCCACTGTTGGGGGCGCAATTCACCGCCTGGCCCGCAAAAGGCAGGCATCCACATGTCGCTTCTTCATGGAGGACTTTGTCATGCGACACACTGATTTTACCCCCTTTTACCGCTCGGCCATTGGTTTCGACCGGCTGTTCCAGATGCTCGATCAAAGTTCCGGCTTTGAAGCTGAGGGCGGTTTCCCGCCTTACAACATCGAGCGCACGGGCGACAACGCCTACCGCATTACCATGGCGGTCGCGGGTTTTAAGCCAGATGAGCTCAAAATCGAGGTCAAGGAAACGACCCTCACCGTTTCGGGCGAAAAGGCCCCAGAGGCGGCTGAGCGCACCTTCCTGCATCGCGGTATCGCAGCCCGCACTTTCGAGCGCCGCTACCAGCTCGCCGACTACGTTGACGTTTCGGGCGCCGGATTTGAAAACGGCCTCTTGAACATTGATCTGGTCCGCAATCTGCCGGAGCGCATGAAGCCGCGCACCGTTGCAATCGGCGCCTCGGGTGAACCTAAGCAGCTTGAAGCGGCCAACTAATACCGAGCCATTTAGTTCGATCAAAGGGACGGGCATTCGCGCTATGCCCGTCCTTGCGTTATGCTGAAAACCAATATTACCTAAGGTTCAAGTCTTCGCCCCACTCTGGCTGCGACGGAAATCTATGAACGGCGCGTTAGCCATTTCAGCGGGCCAATCTTGGGAAATTTGTTTTCCTGCGCTGGAAAAACGGCCTGGCGAACGTGGGGGTTCTGCTGGGATCACAAAATTAACGGTGTGTGGCTGGCCGCTTGCGGCCTGCGCATCGCCGCTCATTTGAGGAGAACCCTATGACATCGAAACATGCGCTTGCCTTGGCTTCGGCTCTCGCCGCAGTGATGCCTCTATCCGCGCTTGACGCCAACCAATCTCAGGCGTTTGCGAAGGGCGGGCGGCATATGCAGTCTGGCACCATTCAGCGCTCGCGCGGCAGCGACGGTTTGGTCGATACAAAAATCACCAATGCCCATGGCAACACGACCACAATCGACCGCTCACGCGGATCTGATGGCGTTGTTGATAAGACTATCACCGGACCCAAGGGAGGCGTCACCACAGTTGATCGCTCGCGTGGTAGCGATGGCCTCGTTGATAAGACCGTCACCAAACCCAATGGCGCAACCACGTCCGTAGATCGCTCGCGTGGTAGCGATGGCCTCGTTGATAAGACTGTCACTGGACCCAAGGGAGGCGTCACGACTGTTGATCGCTCACGCGGTAGCGACGGCCTCGTTGATAAGACCGTCACCAAACCCAATGGCGAAACCACAACCGTTGACCGCACCCGCGGATCGGACGGCGTCGTCGATAAAACCGTAACTGGGCCCAAAGGTGGGGTCACAACCGTTGATCGCTCACGCGGTAGCGATGGCCTCATTGACAAGACTGTCACCGGACCCAATGGCGGTGTGAAAACCGTTGACCGCAGTCGCGGAGCCGATGGAGTCGTCGATAAAAAGGTGACTGGAGCCAAAGGCGGGGTCACAACCGTGGACCGCTCACGAGGCGCGGATGGCGTTGTTGACAAAACGGTCACTGGACCTAAGGGCGGCGTCACAGTGACCAACCGGACCCTGAACGCCGACGGAACGGTCAACGCGACGGTCACCCATACCCCGCCACCGGCCGCTACCCCTTAATCTGGCCCGCAGGTTCCGAAATCGACGACTCTGACCCTAGCCCATAGCCTAGTCGATCACATATCTTGCTTCCGGCGCCCATCGCGGCGCCGGACTGCTTTGTGCGCTGGACAGTCAATTTGCTGCCCCACCCTTATTTTATTTGGTTTTTTAGCCTCTCGAGGTCCCCATAAATCCACCCGGGCCGCATCACTCTTCCCGCTTGTGCCCAACTTCGAAATCTGTAGAATTCAGATAATAGGTCAACAATGCTGTCCTTTGTCGTTATT
>JAYTQI010000456.1:0-2990 GCA_043746825.1 Hyphomicrobium sp.
GAGGCCGCGAAATACGTCAACGCTGAAAAAGGCATTGCGGACGCCAAAGCTGCACTTGAGGGCGCGCGCTTTATTTTAATCGAACGCTTCTCCGAAGACGCCAAACTGATCGGAACCTTGCGCGAAAATTTGTGGAGCAACGGGCGGCTCGCCTCTAAGCTCGTCAAAGGCAAAGCCACCGAGGGCGCAAAGTTCTCAGACTATTTTGACTTCTCACAAACCATCAAGGACATGCCGTCTCACCGCGCCCTCGCGCTGTTGCGCGGACGTAATGAAGGCTTCCTGTCGCTTGATCTCGATATTCCACATGACGAGAAAGCGGCACATCCGGCAGCAGCCACCATCATGACCCACTCCGGCATTGCCGAACGTGGCCGCCCCGCCGATGCGTGGTTGACAGAAAGCGCCCGCATCGCCTGGAAATCAAAAATATCTGGCAGTTTAGAGACTGATTTGTTGACTCGCCTCAAAGACCGCGCCGATGGCGAAGCCATCTCCGTGTTTTCGAAAAACCTCAAAGATCTTTTACTCGCAGCACCCGCTGGCGCCCGTACCACAATGGGGCTCGATCCCGGCATCCGCACTGGTGTCAAAGTGGCGGTCATCGATGCAACCGGCAAAGTGGTGGCGACATCGACCATTTACCCGCATGAGCCCAAGCGCGATTGGGCGGGCTCTCTGATGACACTCGCCACCCTGGCGCGCACCCACAAGGTCGATCTCATCAGCATCGGCAACGGCACCGCTAGCCGGGAAACTGACAAGCTCGCCGCCGAACTGATGGCTAAAATGCCGGAGCTTAACCTGACCAAGGTCATGGTCTCGGAAGCTGGCGCCTCGATCTATTCGGCGTCTGAACTTGCCGCCAACGAATTCCCAGATCTTGATGTCAGTTTGCGCGGCGCTGTCTCGATTGCAAGGCGCTTGCAAGACCCCCTCGCTGAACTCGTCAAGATCGAACCCAAGGCCATCGGCGTTGGCCAGTATCAACACGACGTCAACCAAACCGGACTCGCCCGCTCGCTCGATGCGGTGGTGGAGGACTGCGTCAACTCTGTTGGCGTTGACGTCAATATGGCCTCCGCGCCTCTGCTAGCGCGCGTCTCTGGGCTCAACGCCACGTTGGCTGGCAACATTGTCGCCTTCCGGGATGAAAAAGGTTCTTTCAAAAGCCGCAGCGCATTGAAAAAAGTCCCGCGCCTTGGGCCAAAAGCCTTCGAACAAGCCGCTGGATTTTTGCGCATCATGAATGGCACAAATCCATTGGACGCGTCTGCCGTTCACCCGGAAGCTTATGAGATCGTCGAGCGTATCGCCGGGACCACGAAGCGGACGTTGAAGTCACTCATCGGCGACCGGGCGTTTCTTATGACGCTCAAGCCCGCCCAGTTCGCGGACGCGACATTTGGTATCCCAACGATTACCGATATTTTGACAGAGCTTGAAAAGCCAGGACGCGATCCGCGCCCCGAATTCAAAACCGCGACATTTGCAGATGGAATCGAGAAAATCAGCGACCTTAAACCCGGTATGCAGCTTGAAGGCGTTGTCACCAACGTCGCCGCCTTTGGCGCCTTCGTCGATATCGGCGTCCATCAAGACGGTCTCGTGCATATCTCGGAATTGTCAGACCGTTTTGTCAAAGACCCGCGCGAGGTGGTGAAAGCTGGCGACGTCGTGCGCGTGCGCGTCAAGGAAGTGGACGCTGAGCGCAAGCGCATCGCCCTTACCATGAAGTCGGGCGCCATTGAGCGCGGACCTGCGTCCAAGGGCCCGGCCGCACAGCCTTCAACGGCTCCCCAAAACACTGGGCAACCGCCACAAAAGCAGTCCAGCACTGAGAATACCGAAAGCGCTTTTGCAGCAGCACTCAAACGCGCGCAAGAGAAGAAATAACTGCGAACATCATCCCCAAACGCACGCGCCTTCTTGCGATGTGCGTTTGGGGATGACGTTCGAGGCTATCCATGCGTAGAACAAAATCCTTGTGCTCAATCTGTCATCGGATCACTCATCGAACAGGCATGATTTCAGCATAGTTGTGTCACTTTAGTTGCCTACGCATTATTTCTCATTTTGAAAGTCATTCGAAGTCGCGCTACTGGGGGACGTTATGCAGGATCGGAGCACGCTGATGGGCGTGATCGCAATTCCCGCTGAAAAGACAAGCGGTGACGCCGAAGTCCTAGAATGGATCGGCACGGCTTACGGGCGGGCCCGGGCGACACACAAAAAGGCACAAGCACAGACTTCCCCAGCCTTTAATGTCCGCCATTGGACAGCTCGCCGCTGGATCGTGACAGCCCGCGCCGCCATCCGCCGCCCGCATGTCCCCGCTTTGACAGCGGTATTTGCGCCATTCCGGCGTTATGGGATAGTTAGCATCGCCGTGCTTGTCACGGCTATTTCCGCACTCGCCTTTGGTCAGTTCGCAAATCTCGCCGCGCCACAGCCTGAAACGGCAACGGCCCTGAGTTCAGACCCAGTTAGCATCGCCCTGCCAACCGTTGCTCCCAAAATCTCCGAAGACCAGACTATTGATCAGAAAGCGCAGGCAGAAGCACTGCGGGCCGGTGAGGACGCAAAAGCCAAGGCAGATGCGGCGCGGGCCAATGACGAAGCCAAGGCGCACCTCGCTAAAGAACAAGAGGCCCGCAATGCCGCCGAGAGCCGCGCTACGCAACTCGCCCAAGAGCTTGCCGCGCAATCGCTGCAGCGTGAAAATGCCGAACGCGCTTTCACCAAATCGAGCGCGGAACTCGAGAGCGAGCGCAAAGCCCGCGCTGACGCGGAACAGACAGCAAAATCAGCCAAGGAGGCCCTGGATCGCTCTGCCAACAAATCTGGCAGTAATTCTGCCGCGCCAACGGCTGCCGTTTTCGCGCCCGTCACCGTCACAACGCCGCCGCCAACAGTCCTCGCCGCCGCTGAGCCGGAGAAACCGCTTCCACAGCCCGCACCGCAAACTGTTGAAGCACGAATTGCAAAAA
>JAYTQI010000457.1:0-2990 GCA_043746825.1 Hyphomicrobium sp.
TGGATGTTATCAAACTGCGCCTCAAGACCGGCAACATTAATGGCGATTTAAGACCGTGCGGATAGGCTTACGCCAGATCCCCCCGTGAGGCCGCCGCCATGTTGAAGTTGCCCGGTATAGTCCACACCCATGATTGGTATATCACCGCGTTCATCGGGCTCGCCGCTTTTGCGGCCATCATCCTGGGCGGCTTTACAGTGCCGGATTATGAGGTTTTTGTATTCGGCATCCCACTCTGCGGCGCTCTGGTGATGGCCTCTGTTGCCCATACGCAAAATACCTCGCCCACAATCGTCGCGCTGATAACGTTTTTGGCGTGGTTTGGATTTTTGTCTTTGGGGCTTGGCTATGGTGCTTATGCTTTCACAGCAGCCGCCCTGCCGCTCCAGGACGCCCTGTTCGCGCGCATCGACGCGGCAATGGGCATCGACCTCGCCGGTCTCAGAATAGCGACCGGCAAGAGCTGGCTGCTGACGATGATGCTGGAAATCGCTTACACGAAAACGATTGTGCTGCTGGTGATGCCGCTCGCGATTTTATTTGTGCGTCGCGACTACGAGCGGGTACGGGACGCCGTGTCCATTTACACGCTTGGGGTTCTTACAACATTGATCATTTCAACCCTGCTACCGGCGGTGGGCGCCTACCCGCATCTCAATATGGCGCATATCCCGTCTGGCTATCTGAAGTACGCCGGTACAGATAGCTATGTCGAACACTACATGGCGCTCCGCGATGGCACCATGCGGATACTCCCGGTCACGGGCTGGCGTGGCCTGATCACCTTTCCATCGTTCCATGCCATCGTCGCCCTGACTGGGCTTTACGCGGCATATCCCATCCGTTGGCTGTTCTGGCCCGCAGCCCTATTCACTGGCCCGATCCTGATTTCAACGCTGCCGGTTGGCGGCCATTACGCCATCGATGTCATCGCTGCTGTTGCTATTGTTGCCGTGAGCATCTTGTGGGTTGATCGCCGCCGCAAAACTTTGGCTCCTATGTCCTGTGATTGGGCCACTCAAGTTGCTCAGCCCGGACCCGCGGCCGCCGCGACGGCGTAGTCCGTCTGGACAAGACGGCCGAATTCCATGCTCAAAACGATACCGGCCCGGCGTTGGGCCAATATGTGTGGCTTGGGACCACACAACGGACAGTTGCTGAGGCGCGAGGCTTTCGATAGCGTCCGCGGAAAGTCCAGATCTAGCGCATGGCGACACCAATGACCGTCAATCCCTTTGAAACCCACCTCGACAAAAACGCCGCTAACTACCAGCCCTTGACTCCCTTAAGCTTCCTGGAGCGCACGGCCGCCGTATACCCGCGCCACATCGGGGCCATCCATGGCAAGGCGCGCATCACCTACGCCGAGCTTTACAGCCGGGCGCGTCGCCTAGGATCTGCGCTGAGCATGCGCTACATCGGCCCCGGCGATACCGTCTCAGTCATGCTCGCCAATACGCCAGCGATGTTGGACGCCCACTACGGTGTGCCGATGACCGGCGCAATTTTACACTCGATCAACACCCGCCTTGATGCCGCGATTGTCGCCTTCCAGCTCGATCACGCCGAAGCCAAGGTTGTGATTATCGACCGTGAATTTTCAGCCACCATGAAAGCCGCGCTCGAGATCGCGAAAGTCAAGCCGTTTGTCATCGACTACAACGATCTCGAATTCCCGCAGACCAACGCGGCGCTCTCAGACGTTGACTACGAGCATTTCATCGCGGGCGGTGATCCGAATTTCAAATGGCGGCAACCGCCGGATGAGTGGGACGCCATCTCGCTGAACTACACGTCCGGCACCACCGGCAATCCCAAGGGCGTCGTCTATCATCATCGCGGCGCAGCATTGATGTGTTACGCCAACTCCATCGCGACCGGCATGGGCCAGCATCCGGTTTACTTATGGACGCTGCCAATGTTCCACTGCAACGGCTGGTGCTTCCCGTGGTCAGTCACCGCCGTCGCTGGCACCCACGTTTGCTTGCGGTGGGTGCGCGCCAACCTGATGTACGACGCCATTGCCGATCACGGCGTCACACATTTGTCTGGCGCGCCCATCGTGATGTCGACGTTGCTCAACGCGAAACCTGAAGAAAAGCGCGCCTTCAAACACGTCGTGTCGTTCAACCACGCCGCCGCGCCGCCGCCAGAAGCCGTGCTCTCCGCCATGATGGACGCAGGTTTCAAACTCACCCATCTTTACGGCCTGACAGAAACCTACGGCCCCGCCACCATCAACGAGTGGAACAGCGATTGGGACAAGCTGCCAAAAGCCGAGATGACCTCGAAACGCGCCCGTCAGGGCGTGCGCTACGTGGCGTTGGAAGGCCTGACCGTCATGGACCCCGAGACCATGATCCAGGTGCCCGCCGACGGCGAAACGCTCGGCGAAGTGATGTTCCGCGGCAATATCGTCATGAAGGGCTATCTCAAAAATCCCAAAGCCACCGAAGACGCTTTCCGCGGCGGCTGGTTTCACTCCGGTGATCTCGGCGTGCTGCACCCCGACGGCTACATCCAATTGAAGGACCGTTCCAAGGACATCATTATTTCGGGCGGGGAAAATATCTCGTCCATCGAAGTCGAAGACGTTCTCTACAAGCACCCCGCCGTTGCGTTCTGCGCCGTGGTCGCGAAACCGGATGACAAATGGGGCGAGACACCGTGCGCGTTTGTGGAATTGCGCCCCGGCGCATCCGCGACGTCCGAAGAAATTCTAGAATGGTGCCGCCAGGGTTTAGCGCGCTATAAGGTGCCCCGCCACGTCGTGTTCTCGGAAGTGCCGAAAACCTCGACCGGAAAAATCCAGAAGTTTAAGTTGCGCGAGATGGCGAAAGAGGCGTGAGGGGGGGGCAGTGTCTGGTCCCAAACTAAGACTTCGGGCAACTCACCTTCACAGCTTTCGCCATGCCAGACGGTGCGCCGGCGCCGCCACCTCCGGCCGCCGAGAGCTGCGCGCCGAATGCGGCTTGCAAGCGCTTTGACTC
>JAYTQI010000458.1:0-2984 GCA_043746825.1 Hyphomicrobium sp.
TGGCTTTTAGAAAAATTTCCAGACCAAGCGCGCAAACAGCTTGATGACTGACGCTATTTCTAAATCCCGCCGCTCTGCCAACATGGCCGCGATCAGGTCAGCTGATACCAAGCCCGAGCTGATCGTCCGCCGCCTCGTTTATTCCCTCGGCTACCGCTATCGCCTGCATCGCAAAGACTTACCAGGCAAACCTGATCTCGTCTTTGGTCCCGCCCGCAAGATCATCTTTGTTCATGGCTGCTTCTGGCATCTGCATCCCAAGTCCGGTTGCCTTGATTCCCGAATACCGAAATCCAACACAGCCTATTGGCGCCCCAAACTCCTTCGCAACGTCGCGCGCGATCAACGCAACCGGCGCGAGTTGAGGCGGCTTGGCTGGCGCGTTCTCGTGATCTGGGAGTGCGAAACCCGCAATCCCGTTCGGCTCCAACGCCGCCTCACAGAATTTTTAGGCAAGACCTGAATCACTACTCGGCGGGAACTTAGAATTTCCCGAGCAGGCACTGAGTCATTCTTGGGTCAGCATTAGGATATTCCTGAGCAGGCACTGAATCATACCTGAGCTGGGTCTAAAACATTTTTTGGGCTGGAACTAAATTAGTCTCGAACAGCCAATGAAACCGTCGCGCATGGCATGGGCAACGGCTCCTGGCCTCATCAAATACTGTGGGTCTACAGGGCCTATACCGGCGGATATTGCGCGATTGACCCGGGCATGCCCTAAAGTCCCACACGCGCAGACGTAACGCCGCGCCGAAACCCGCGTAGACTCTTCGTAGTCCATAACTGCGATGATGCGATGGGGCGGAAATTCTTTGGTTCAAGTCAGGCGCTGATCTTTTCGGCGATGCTCTCGGCGTTGCAAGTTTTACCCGGGCGCACTGCCCGCAGCTTACGCAGGTGGCGCGCTCCCCGAAGGCCGCAAAACCGTTACGTTCGTCTCGTCCGGCTGGCGCCACGCTGGCCTTTGCAATAAGTTTACGAAATGGCCAAATCCACGCATAGCAAAACTGCCCTTGTTACCGGCGCCAATCGCGGGATTGGGTTTGAGATCGTCCGGCAGCTGGCCGTTCAGGGCGTGCGCCCGGTGCTTGCGGCCCGTGATCCCACAAAGGGTGAAGCCGCAGCGGCGCTGCTCAAAAAGGATGGGCTCGAGGTTGCAACGGTTGCGCTCGACGTGACGAGCGAGGCGAGCATCGTTGCCGCCATTGCGGACATTGAAAACCGCTTCGGCCCTATCGACATTCTGGTCAATAACGCCGCCATACTGATTGATGGACCGGGTGGTTTTGACTCAAGCCTTTTCGACATGACGGATGAAACACTTCGTCTTACGTTTGAAACTAACGTCGTGGCGCCAGCGCGGTTCATCCAGAAAATTGTGCCCGGCATGAAAGCGCGCGGCTTCGGGCGTGTCGTCAATCTCTCCTCGATGGCGGGCCAGCTAACCGGGATGACCGCGGGTTTTCCCTCTTACCGGATCTCAAAAGCTGCGCTCAATGCCTTGACGCGGATCGCGGCCGCTGAAGCTGGTGGCGGCAACATCAAGATCAACGCCATGTGCCCAGGCTGGTGCCGAACCGGTATGGGCGGGCCAATGGCCGACCGCTCGCCCGCCCAAGGCGCAGAAACTGCCGTTTGGCTGGCGACATTGCCAGACGATGGACCGACGGGTGGATTTTTTCAGGACAAAGCCGCAATTGCGTGGTGAAGTCAGTCATGACAACAGCCCGCATCAAAAATTTATACGCCGCCGCCAGAACGGCCTTTGCCTTGGCGCTGCTCGTCTCCTGCGCAGTGCCCGCTTTGGCGTTCGATCTCGGGGCTGAGGAACTTCGCCGTCTCAAAGGCCGCGATGTCGTGGTGCAGGTCGAGCCTGATCCGAGCGGCGAGGCCGATGGCCGTATCGATGCCGTGATCGATATCGCAGCGCCTCCTGCTAAAGTCTGGACCGTCATGCTGGATTGCACGCGCGCGCTAAAATTCATTGAAGGTCTGAAGTCTTGCCGTGTGCTGGAGCGTGGCCCTAACGGCGCCTGGGACATCCGAGAGCACAGAAACAAATGGCTGATGATCTTGCCAGAAATGCGCAGCGTGTTCCGCTCGGACTACGTCCAGGAAAAGGAAATCAAATTTAACCGTGTCGATGGCGATTTCAAATTTATGCAAGGGAGTTGGGGGCTGGAGCCGCTCACAGGCGGTACGTCAACGCGGCTCACCTATCACTCGCGCATAGGCATTTCGGCGCCGATCCCCGGTTTCATTCTACGCGGGGCCTTGCAGAGCGATATTCCCAAGCGGTTAAAAGCCCTGCGCGAGGACGTTGAGACTGGGAAGTAGATTTTATAGTCTGCTGCCGTCCCGCGCGAGGTCATAGCGTGGCACAATCGCGAAGACCCTGGACAGGAAATAAAAATTACGTTTTGAAGAATGGGTCCCGGCTCTCCAGAAAAGCTCTCCGAGCTTTTCCACCGGCCGGGATGACATTGAAGATTACAAAGCTCGCGCGGTCTTCATGCCAGCAACCGGGGCTGCGTCGGGCTGAATTTCGACAGCGAAGCGGATTGGCCGCGCCGCCGCATCGCGGGTATCGCGGGCAGTAATGAGCACGAAGCGTGTGGCATCGGACGCCGTATCTACGGCCGTGATCTTGGGTTCGATCTCAGCGACGTTGGCAACCTCAAGCTGACGTTCAACACCGCCGAGTGTCATCGTAATGCGATCACCAACCACAACCGTCGTTGCCAGCGGCGCGGGGCCGCCATTTTTCATCGTTGGGCGCATGGCCGAGAGCCAAAATTCTTCGCTGCCAGCCAGCGGTACTGTCTTGGCAGCCGCAACATGAGCTTGGGTCTCAGCGGTTAAGTTCAGCGCGTTCCCGAAACTCGTGCGCAGCAAATTTTCCGAACTGGTTGCGAACAACGTGGCACTCGCCAGCGCCATCACGGCCCCGCCCGACATCAAAACAGAGGAAAGCGAAAGTC
>JAYTQI010000459.1:0-2984 GCA_043746825.1 Hyphomicrobium sp.
GGAATGCTCATCGATGTAGAAGGCGCCGAGACGGCCAGCCAAATTGAAATCGACTTGCGTGGTGCCGCACTGCCATTCGCGGCCAATGGCGTCCTTCAAAACGTATTCGAGTTTCGGGCCGTAGAACGCGCCCTCTCCTGGATTGATCGCGGTTTTGACGCGCCCGTTCGATTGCCGTTTCACTTCATCCAAAACGTCGCTGAGCGCTTTTTCCGCCTTATCCCACAAGTGATCGGCGCCGACGCGCTTTTCGGGCCGGGTCGAAAGCTTGATGAAAATGTCTTCAAAGCCGAAGTCCTTGTAGATCGCCAGCATCAGATCGTTGATCTTGAGGCACTCCTCCATGATCTGATTTTCAGTGATGAAAATGTGGGCGTCATCTTGCGTGAAGTGGCGCACGCGCAGCATGCCGTGCAGCGCGCCGGAGGGCTCATAGCGATGGACCTTGCCAAACTCAGCGATTTTTAGGGGCAAGTCGCGATAACTTTTCAAGCCATTCTTGTAGATCTGGACGTGGCCCGGGCAGTTCATTGGCTTGCAGCAGAACACGCGCTCATCGGGGAGCGTGGTCGTAAACATGTTCTCGCCGTAGTTCTCCCAGTGGCCTGACAATTCCCAGAAATGCTTTTCCATCATGTCGGGCGTATTGACTTCCTGATAGCCAGCCTTTTGCTGCTGGCGGCGCATGTAGGAAATCAACGTCTGGAACAGCGTCCAGCCTTTTTCGTGCCAGAACACACTGCCCGGCGCTTCCTCTTGGAAATGGAACAGGTCCATCTCGCGGCCGAGCTTGCGGTGATCGCGTTTTTCCGCTTCTTCGATTTGCTTCAAGTGCGCGTCAAGCTCCTCTTGGGAAGCCCACGCGGTGCCGTAGATACGCTGCAGTTGCGGATTTTTTGAATCGCCGCGCCAATAAGCGCCAGCAAAGCGTTGCAGCTTGAAAGCCTTGCCAATGGCCCCTGTCGAGGTCATGTGCGGGCCACGGCAGAGATCCAGCCACGCGCCTTGGCTGTAGATTTTGAGATCCTGATTTTCCGGGATTGCATCAACAAGTTCGATCTTGAACAATTCGCCTTTGCTCTTGAAGTGCGCTTTGGCCTTGTCACGTGACCAGACTTCCTTGGTGAACGGCGCATTCTTGGCGATGATGTCGTGCATTTTCTTCTCGATCTTCGCCATATCTTCGGGCACGAACGGCTCGGTTTTGGCGAAGTCATAGAAGAAGCCGTTGTCGATGACCGGCCCGATAGTGACCTGGGTGCCAGGCCACAAGGCCTGCACCGCTTCGGCCATCACATGCGCCGCGTCATGCCGGATGAGTTCAAGCGCCGGCGCGTCGGTGCGCGATACAAAATTGATTTTCGCGTCTTTAGAAATCGGATCGTTAAGGTCGCTTAAGACACCGTCGAGTTGCATGGCAACCGTGCGCTTGGCGAGCGACGGCGAGATGCCTTTGGCGACGTCATAGCCGGTGGTGCCAGCCGCGATTTTGCGGGTTGCACCGTCGGGGAACGTCAGTGTGACGTCAGTCATGAGAGTCTCCTTTGCTCACTCGCCGCACACAAAAGCAGCGTAAGTCGATGTCTTAATAAATGGGAAATCGCGAGTTTTGGCCGCGAAGTCAAGACCCGCTCCGAACCCTTGATGCAATCCATAAAATTGCCAGCAATTCTGCGGCCCTTTGGAAACCAGCCTCGATTATGGTCAAACGCGGGACCGGCAGACGTGTTTGAGGGGAATTAGACCAAGATGTCCGCGCCAAAAATGATTATCCGCAAAAAAATGCTCCTGATTCAGGGCAAAGTGCGGCCGTGCTGTCATGTCCAGGCCAAGGTCACCCCGGCGCTGCAAGCCTTTTTAGTTGAGCACTTTGGTGGCGAAGCGCTGTTTAAACGTGCCGCTTACGCCCAGAACTGGCCCAAAGGCGCGATTGAAATTCCAGGGTCTATTGCGCCCGCCCTTGCGCAGTTTTTGAAAAACGACGCCTGCCCCGAAATCACGGTCAAGACCATCACCGCCGGCCAGATGCATCAAGGCTCGGGCGTTTGGGAAATGATGGCGTTCGAACTGGTCGCTAAACTGGCCTTCGACAACTTCTTGGCGCTGTGTACGACAATCGGCGAGATGGGCCAGGACGTGGTCTATCAGGGTCAGGGCGAGGCTGATCTCGCAGCGTTCGAAGCCGACCGTCTTGCCGATATGCCGCTGGTGATTGAAACCGAGATCGCGGCTTAATCCAATTTGGCGTTACCGCCACCGTCCATACCGCCACGGCGCTAGCGGGTGATAGTGAGCCCGAATATCGGGCGCGGGATCAACGCCATCCGTGCCGCCAGGTCCACAGCGGACAATGCGCGAGAGCATGAGCCACAAGCCGCGCCACGCGCCGTTCGTTTCAATGGCATCGAGGGCGTACTGCGAGCACGTTGGCCAATGCCGGCATTGATTGCCCGCGAACGGCTTTAAGGTCCAGCGGTAGATGTGGACGGGGAGTTTGAGAATTGCGCGGCCGATACCAATCATCGTACTGAAACCGGGGCCTTGGCGGCGATTTCATCCAGCGCCATTTCAACCGCTTCAAACACCAGCAGCGTCGAGGTGATGCGCTGTTTGTAATTGCGCACGGGTTCGAGAACAGCAAGGTCGGCCCAGCGCCCAGTGGGGCCTGAGCCATTGTCTTTCAGCATCCGGCGCATCTCTCCCGCAACCTTGCGCAGCTCTGAGTCTGTTGAGCCAACAATCTCGCGGCCTACAATCGAAGCCGTAGCTTGGCCAAGCAAGCAGGCTTTGACGGTCTGGCCATAGTCCACGACGCGGCCGTCTTTCATTTTGAGATCTACAGAAACCGTTGAACCGCACAATTTTGAATGCGCCGTCGCCGTCGCATCGGGTTGCGTTAAACGATCCCCCCGCGTCATGGCGCCGGCGAGTTCCAGAATGCGCGTGTTGTAGATCTCGTCGAGGTCCACGGCAGTTCCTTTAAG
>JAYTQI010000460.1:0-6555 GCA_043746825.1 Hyphomicrobium sp.
CAACCAATGAGTCGCCACGTTTTTCAACCGGCATTGCGGAACTGGACCGGGTCACCGGCGGCGGCATTGTACCCGGCTCGGCGTTGCTGATTGGCGGCGAACCCGGCATCGGCAAATCGACGCTTCTCCTTCAGCTCACCGCCAACCTCGCCCGCACCGGCAAACGCGCGTTGTATTTTTCCGGCGAGGAAGCCATTGCGCAAGTCCGCTTACGTGCCGAGCGGCTCGGTCTCAGCGATGCACCCGTTGGCCTCGCGTCCGAAACAAACCTGTCGAACATTCTCGCCACGCTCAGCGAGGGCCCGCCCGCGCATCTCGTTGTCATCGATTCCATACAAACCCTTTGGGCCGATACCCTCGACGCCGCGCCTGGCACGGTCAGCCAAGTCCGCGCCGCCGCGCAGTCGCTGATCCGCTACGCCAAGATGGCGGGCTCATCGCTCTTGCTTGTTGGTCACGTCACCAAGGATGGTCAGATCGCGGGACCGAAAGTCATCGAGCACATGGTCGACACCGTTTTGTATTTCGAAGGTGATCGCGGCCACCCGTACCGAATTCTGCGCGCCGTCAAAAACCGCTTCGGGCCAACGGACGAAATCGGCGTCTTCGAGATGGTCACCGGCGGCCTGCGCGAAGTCGCCAACCCATCTGAACTGTTCCTCGGCGACCGTGACGGCGCATCACCCGGCGCCGCCGTCTTTGCCGGCATTGAAGGCACCCGCCCACTCCTCGTTGAAATCCAGGCGCTCGTCGCGCCGTCCGGCCTCGGCACACCCCGGCGCGCGGTTGTCGGTTGGGATTCCAACAGGTTGTCTATGCTGCTTGCGGTTCTGGAAGCCCGCTCAGGCATCTCGTTTTCACATCACGACGTCTACTTGAATGTGGCGGGCGGCCTTAAAATCACCGAACCGGCGGCGGATTTGGCGGCCGCCGCCGCCCTTCTGTCGTCAATATCCAATGTTGCTCTGCCCAAGGACGCCGTGTACTTCGGCGAGGTCTCGCTCTCTGGCGCGGTGAGAGCAGCATCGATGATGACGGCGCGTTTGAAGGAGGCGTCCAAGCTCGGATTTACCCGGGCGGTCTTGCCGGAATCGGGCGACATCGATACGCCGGGTTTGAAATTCACCCTATCCCGCATTGCACACGTGAAGGCGCTTGCAGAGCGGGCATTGGCGTGCGACTGAAACCGCAGGGCGAGTTGGGGGCTTCCATAGGCTCAGGCAAGACGGACTCATAGAGGGAATATAGGCCATGATCGGCCCGCTCACCTACCTCGACGCTGCACTGCTGGTTGTATGTTTCATCTCAGGTCTCCTGGCGATGTACCGTGGCCTTGCGCGCGAAGTCCTTTCGATCTTTTCCTGGCTCGCCGCCGCTGCGATTGGCGCTTGGATCTTTTTCACAAAAAAGGATCTCTCGGCTGACGTCGCCGCCCAAACCGGCTTGCCGCCGCAGATCGCGCTGGCCGTCGTGGCGCTGGCACTCGCGCTGATCGTGCTGATCGTGGTGCACCTGATCACGGCGCGCATTTCGGACGCCATTCTCGATAGCCGCGTCGGCATGATTGACCGGATCTTGGGTTTCCTGTTCGGTGTGGCCCGCGGCTTCATCTTGATCGTGATCCCGTACATGTTCTACGAATCGTTCTTCCCCAACGACAAAGAGCACTACCCTTGGGTCCGAAACGCCCAATCGCTGCCCTACATCAAAAGCATTGGCGGTACGATCCGGACAATTCTTGTGCAATACGCGCCGTCTTCCCTCACCAACCCACCCCCGGCCCAGCCCAACGATCAGCAAGGATTTCTTAACAATCCCAGACCATTGGTCGCGCTGGTCATTGGCGATAAGCGGTACTATATGACCGCCCTGTGACGGTGCGCATCACCTCTGCTCTAGCGCGCCGCAACCGCCCACAGCATTGCCCCTTGTGACAGGGCCGTGACACGGCGTAAAAGGCGGCATCAGCGCGGGAGATGGCCATGACCAATCCAGACGGAACCGTCACCATCGACGGCCTCACCTTCACCCGCTACGGCGACGACCGGCTGCGCGAAGAATGCGGGGTCTTCGGCATCTTCAATCACGCCGACGCGGCAGCTATTACGGCGCTCGGCCTGCACGCCCTCCAGCATCGCGGGCAAGAGGCCTCCGGCATCGTCACCTATGACGGCAAGCATTTCCATTCCGAACGCCGTATGGGGCTGGTTGGTGACAACTTCTCCAAGGCTAGCGTTCTCGCCCGCCTCAAGGGCCGTATGGCCGTTGGCCACAATCGCTATTCGACAACCGGCGATGCGCTCATCCGCAATGTTCAGCCGCTGTTTGCTGATATCGATACCGGCGGCTTTGCCGTCGCCCACAACGGCAACCTCACCAACGCCTTGACGCTACGCCAGGAGCTGATTTCCTCCGGCGCGCTATGCCAATCGACGTCTGATACTGAAGTCATCCTGCACTTGCTCTCGCGTTCCAAGAAGCGCCGCACCGCCGAACGCCTCGTCGATGCCATCCGTCAAGTCGAAGGCTCTTACGCGCTCGTGTGCCTGACCAACGACATGATGATCGGGGCCCGCGATCCCATCGGCATCCGCCCGCTGGTAATTGGCCGCCTGGGGCCCTCCTACGTGCTGGCGTCGGAAACCTGTGCGCTCGATATGGTCGGCGCGGAATTCCTGCGTGAAGTTGAAAACGGCGAGGTCGTCGTCATCACCGACGATGGGCTTGAGAGCCACCGCCCGTTCCCCAAGCGCCCGGCGCGGCCGTGCATTTTTGAATACATCTACTTTTCGCGCCCGGACTCGGTTGTGGCTGGCCGCACCGTCTACGACATCCGCAAACAGATGGGCGTGCAGCTCGCCCGCGAAGCCCCGGCTAAAGCCGATGTCATCGTGCCGATCCCGGATTCAGGCGTGCCGGCGGCTATCGGTTTCAGCCAGGAGAGCGGCATCCCGTTTGAGCTTGGCATCATCCGCAATCACTATGTCGGGCGCACCTTCATCGAGCCCGAACAGCGCATCCGCCAGTTGGGCGTGAAGCTGAAACACTCCGCCAACGCCAGCGTCATTCGCGGCAATTCAATTGTGCTGGTCGATGACAGCGTGGTGCGCGGCACGACGTCTAAAAAAATCGTCGAACTGATGTATGACGCGGGCGCGCGGGAAGTGCACATGCGGATTTCTTCGCCGCCGATCACGCATCCTGATTTTTACGGCATCGACACGCCGCGCAAGAAAGACCTGCTGGCCGCCAATCTTGATCTCGAAGGCATGCGCAAGTTCATGGGTGCAACCTCACTCGCGTTTTTATCGGTTGAAGGCATCTATCGCTCTGTTGGCCTCGACAAGCGCGATCCCCGCAATCCGCAATTCACCGACCATTGCTTCACCGGCGACTATCCGACCATCCTCACCGATCAAAATGGCGAGAGCCTGCCGCTGCAGTTGTCGTTGCTGGCGGAAGTTGGGTAGGTCTTCTTCCTCTCCCCATTTCTGCACTCGTCAGTGCGGAGCACTGCTTCGCAGTGATATGGGGAGAGGGCTGGGGTGAGGGTCAGCCGCTAATTCAAAACCTGTTGCCGCCCCTCACCCTGGCCCTCTCCCTGCAAAGGGGCAGGGAGAGTGAATACGTTTATAGGTTCCAACATGTCCAACCTCCCCCTCAAAGACCGTCTCGCCCTCGTCACTGGGGCCTCGCGCGGTATCGGCCGAGCTGTGGCGCTGGGCCTCGCCAAAGCTGGCGCCCACGTCATCATCATCGCACGCTCATCAAGTGCGCTGGAAACGCTTGACGATGAAATTCAGGCGCTGGGGGGCAAAGCCACGCTCGTCCAGCTTGATCTGCGCAAGGGCGAGCGCGTCGATCAGCTCGGACCCACGCTGTATCAACGCTGGCAGCATCTCGACATTCTGTTTGCTAATGCCGGTATCTTGGGACCGCTGTCACCGCTCTCGCATGTGACGGAAGAAGGTTTCCTCTCAACGATTGAAACAAACCTCACTGCCAACTGGCGGTTGATCCGCACCCTCGCACCCTTGCTGCAGAAATCCGACGCCGGCCGCGCGATTTTCCTCTCTTCTGGTGCAGCAAGCGGCAAGTACGCCTACTGGGGTCCATATGCGGCATCCAAAGCAGGCCTCGAAGCCCTCGCCAAAACCTGGGCGCAGGAGCAAGCCGGCAGCAATCTGCGCGTCAACATCATTAATCCCGGCGCCATGCGCACGCAGATGCGCGCCAAAGCATTTCCCGGTGAAGACGCCGCCACGTTGCCGGCACCTGAAGAGCTCGTGCCCTTGGTACTTGAACTCGCCTCCCTAGATTGCCAGCGCAACGGCGACATCATCAACTTCCGTGAATGGAAGATGCACCAGAACCCCGCAATAGCCACAGCCGTGCCAACCAAAAACGCAGATGTATAAGTCGGCCGTACCGTTTCGCTACGAGCTGCTGGCCTGGACTTGAAAAGCAGTGATTGTGGTACAGAATCGCTATTGCCACTGCGACTTTCTGGCTCTCTCCTGGACTCAAGGCATGAGTTTCGAGTCCAGATGCGCTAAGTATCAAGGATGAGTCCTGATAGCGTTGAACCTGCGGCGGACTTCACGGGCTTTGGTGATGCGCGCTTGGCCATCACACCGCCCAGCCAAGATCGTAATTTTTGGGCCGCCCTGGCATTTGTTATTCTCGTCCACGCCGCGCTTTTTGCCGGAGTGAGCAGGCACGCGGCCCGCATCGTCGGCGAAACGAATGCCCACGAAGATGCCATCGCCGTGTCGTTCATGACCGAAGCAGAATACCTGGAGCAAACTTCGGCCCCCGCAATTGCTGGAAACAAACCAGAAGCTCCGGCCAAACCTGCGCCACCGCCGCCCCCGCCAATAGAGCTGAAACCAACTCAGCCAATGCTTGATGAACCAGAACCCGTCCCTTTGCCAAGCGAAAAGGACGCGCCGGATCTTTATTCGCTGGAGGCCCCTGCCGCGGCGCCCAAAGCTGCACCCGCCGTTCCAAAGAAACCGCAACAAAAACCACAATCCAAGAAGACGGCGAAGCTTGAGCTCACGCCGCAGTTGGACTCAACCGCGCCGTCCTCAACCGCTGGCGGTGGGCCGGCTGGGCTTGTCCGTCCGCCCGGCATTACGCGGTCTGGCGCCAATGACGAATTTGCGCGCGGTATTATCCGCGCCCTGCGGCAAACCATGCCAGGGCATCGCGGTGTCTTCGGCAGTGTCACGATCCGGATCTTCCTGACCAGCAATGGCGACGTGAAAGACGTGCAAGTTGTCTCTGGAGCCGCTGATCCCTCAATCGATCAAGAAGTCATCTTCGCAGCGCGGCAGACGACGTACCCGTTTCCTCCAGCGGGCGCGACGCCAGCTGACCTGCAGTTCCTCATTACGTATATCTACAATTGATGCTGATTTGACACTTGTTGACGGCGCAGATTGAGACAATTGCCGCGTAAGCCTGCGATTTCTGGGGTGCAGTTCAGCGCGGCGCTGGCATTGCGCTTTACCCCGGTTTAGGATCGCAAACACGTTCCGCACCGGGGTCAAAAATGTCGGATGATCGCTTTCTGCTCAAGTATTCAAATTGGGATTGGATCCCGGTTATAGAAGCCGTGGCTCATATCGGTCTCGTGATCGCGTGGCTAGTTGCGTTCCCGTCAATGAGCTGGCTCACGTTCATTGTGATTGGCCTGATCTACGCGCTGAGTATCTCGTGGAGCCTCAACTCGATTTCGCACAATTTTATCCACAACGCCTACTTCAAATCCGAGACGTTGAACTATTGTTTCAGCTACCTGCTGTCGCTCACCATCGTGTTCTCGCAGGCCATGTATCACTTCGTGCACACCCGCCATCACAGTGGCAACAGCGATGTGCCGGATGCGAGCGGCGACACGGTTGATCACATCTCGATCTACAAATACGGCAAGGATGGCAAGCCTGAGAACGTCTGGTCGTACGTCTTCAAAAACTACTTCCGCGATGACCCGCGCGAATTTTTGGCGCTCATGCAGGACAAGTACGCAGACAAAGCCCGGCAATCGCGTTTCGAGATCACGACTGTGATCGTGTTCTATGGATTATTCACGCTCTACAATTGGAAGTTCGTGGTTTGCGCGCTGCCCTTCCATTATCTCGGGCACTGCTTCGCGGCTTTGAATGGCTACTATGAGCACCTCGGCGCGGACCCAGAAAAGCCCATCGCCTGGGGCGTGAGTTCTTATAATAAGCTCTATAATTGGACCTGGATGAACAACGGCTATCACGCTGAGCATCACTATCGCCCCAAGACCCATTGGACCAAGATGCCCGAACTCCACGCGACGATTGCCGAGCTGCAAAAGCGCGAGGGCGTGCGCGTGATCGCGCCACCGCATCAGGTCGGGTTTTTGGATTCACTCTTTGCGCGGCAAGGCTGAGCGCTTTTACGTAAACGCAATCGTCATCCCATCATACGCCGGCTCTACGCCATCCGGCAATTCACGGCGCAAGGTTTCGTAATCCAGCTCGCTCGTCATGTGCGTGAGAATGGTGCGTTTTGGCCTTA
>JAYTQI010000461.1:0-6542 GCA_043746825.1 Hyphomicrobium sp.
AGCGTTATTGACGCCTTCCAGCCATTCGGCGTTGTCGAGGTGTAAAGATCAATCATCGCAGCCCCAATCTAGGTGTTCTCAGCCAACAATGCGTTGAACTGCTCTTGGTTTGGTGCCTTCGCAATCCTGGGCAGATGATCGTCGATCAGGTTCCAGGTCGTCGCGCTGCCTGTCCAGACATGCACCTGGGGTTTAAAGTGGTTCGGGTTGTCCAAGCTTGAGGCCCAGATGCCTTGCAGCTCGGGCACGAGGTCGGCAAGAATGAACAAATTCGATCCACACTGGGAGCAGAATCCGCGGCTGACCGCATTTCCGCTCTCCGCCTTCACGTCATGATATTTGGCCGTGCCCGTGATTGTCATCGCGGATTTGGGAACATACATCACCGGGCAGTACGCGCCGCCGCTCGCCTGCTGACAATCCCGGCAATGGCATTTCCAGGAGAACGCGGGGGCGGCGGAACATTGGAAACGAATTGAGCCACATCTGCAGCCCCCGGACACTGGGAGTTCCATAGCAACCTCCGATGTTCTTTTCTTGCGATAGCGATACGCGTCAACGGCCGTTCGATGTCAGCTGCGGAATGACGCTTTTTATATCCCCATTCGGGCATGTAGCACATTCTCCAGAAGGCTTGCCTACACACTCTGAGGGTTCTTTTTGGCTGGCAAAAACAACAATCCACCCCAACCGGTCGCGGGACACCTGCGGCTGTGCTTTCCCAAGCGCATATTACCAGCAAATCGCCCTTCGCAGACCACAGCCCGCTCCTCCCTGCTATTGCCCTACCCCGTGACAACTTATGGCTTTGAATTTCTAAAACTGCCGGAACGCCGGGACGTGGAAATCGCCTACCTTTTCCCCCTCCCGCCATTCTGCTATCCTTCCCCCATGACCGGTTTCGCTGAAGATCCTCAAGCCGCCTATGGGCGCCCAAGCGACAAGCAAACGTTTCTGCACTGGGTGCAGGACCGCGAGGGCCGCTTTGAATTCAAAAACGGGCAGGTCGTCATGCATGCGGGCAGCACGAGGCGGCATAGCTGGCTAACAATAGCTTTTACAACCGCATTGATGAATAGGCTCGATGGAACCTTATGGACAGTCGGCGCGTGTGACATCGCGGTCGAGATCGGCGAAGACATTCGCTACCCAGACGTTATCGTTGAGCGCCGCGTAGACGATGGAAGTTCGGTTTCAACGACCGCACCAATCCTGCTCGTTGAAGTCTTGTCGCCTTCGTCAGTTGGACGTGACTTGACGGAAAAGTTCTCGGAGTACACAAGTCTCGCGTCACTGGAGGCGTACATCGCGGCCAGCCAGGACGAGCCCATCGTTTGGATTTGGCAGCGCTCAATAAGCAACCGCACGTTTCCGAAGACGCCGACCGAAATCAGCGGCCGCGACAAAGCGATTGAGCTTTCAGCCTTTAAAATCTCACTGCCGCTGGCTGAGCTTTTCCGCAATATCGCTGCTAGCTAGCGCCCCCTCAAAACCGCGTCACCAAATCCTTGACCACTGGGCGTTCGCGATCCTCGGGTTTTTCTTTCGCGCGGCCTATGTGAATGAAACCCGCAATCCGCTCGCCCTCGCCAAGTTGGAGCGCCGCGCGCACCGTTGGGCTGTAGGCCACCCACTCCGTAATCCAGGACGTGCCATATCCCAGTGCGTTGCAAGCTAAGCAAATGTTGTAGCAAAGGGCGCCGGAGGAGAGCACCTGCTCCCACTCGGGTGCCCCGGGCTTGGGTTTGATCGAGGACACCACGCCAATGACCAGCGGCGCGCGCTGAAAGCGCCCACGCTCCATATCTAACCTCACGGAAGACGGCGTTTCCGCCTCTTCCTTCAAGCAGGCCTGCGCAAAAATCTCGCCGATCCGCGCCCTCGATTCGCCCTCAAACAGGATGAAACGCCAGGGCGCCAGCTTCTTGTGATCGGGAACGCGCGTGCCCACGCCTAAAATCCGCTCTATTTCGGCGGCCGATGGCCCCGGGGCTAACAGCTTGTCCGGCTTGACGGAACGGCGTTGCGAGAGGAAGTTAAGTACCGGATGTTCCATCGTCTTTCCCGTGGATGTGGCGCATCGGTCCTGGCTATCTCAAAAGCCAATCTGATACAATCACTGTGGACTCGGAGCCTTTCCAGACAGGACCGGCCAAGGAACGATATGCGCGCGCAACTCACGATCACGTTCGGAAGCCTTTTCGCGGCCCTGTTCGCGCTGGCTCCGGCTGCCCGCGCCGACGACACCCCAACCACGATACTGATACTCGACGGCTCCGGCTCGATGTGGGGCCAGATTGAGCCTGACCGGCGCGCCAAAATCGACATTGTGCGCGGACTACTGAAACCGATTGTGCAGGGCGGTGGCCAGACTAAGATCGGCATCACTTCATTTGGTCATCGCCGCAAGGGAGATTGCAGCGACGCTGAGATCATCAGTCTTCCCAGCACCGACCGCGACCCCGTGATTAATACGCTTGATAAACTCAATCCCAAGGGCAAAGGCCCGATTGTCGAAGCCCTGCGGCAAACCGCCAAGGCTATCGGCGCGGCACGCCCTGCCAGCATTCTTGTGGTCACGGACGGCGCCGATAACTGCCAGCAGGATGCCTGCGAAGCCGCACTCGAGTTAGGCCGCAGTCTGCCGGGCGTGCCCGTGCACGTGGTCAGCCTCGCGGTTGATCCTGAAGATCTTCAGCGCTTGAGCTGCATTGCCAAATCCACGGGCGGCAAGTTTTATGACGTCAGAGATGCGCAAGGCATTCAGCCAGCACTCGAAGAAGCGGCGAAACTTGCCATGCTGGCACCTGGGGCCGCCCCCGCGCCTGCTGCCAGTGGATCGCCAAGCGCTCCCGCCGCGCCCGCTGGCCCCGGCACGACGCTCCGTCTCACTGCGGCACTCGCCGCCAATAGCGCAATCATCTCAACGCCGATGCATTGGCGCGTTTACAAAGCGGGTGGCACAGAGCTTGTGCATGATGCTGACTCCGCCGCCCTTGATCTCAAACTCGATTCGGGAAGCTATGATGCCGTCGTCAGCATCGGCCGTGTCGAGGCCCGCCAAACGGTCAGCGTCGAAGCTGCCAAATTGACGGCAGTCACCGTCCCTCTCAACGCAGGCCGCATGGTGGTGCGCGTCAAAAACCAAAAAGACGGCGAGCCTTCAAGCAGCGCCATCGTCGCCATCTCAGCCAGCGAAACAGCCAAATCAGGCGCATCACAAGGTTGGATTGGCCGCAGTGGCGACGGCGTAATCCTGATACCCGGCGCGTATACTGTTTCCGTTGCCGACGGCTTGGCGCACCAAGACCGGCAAGTCAATTTGGCCGCTGGCAATGAAGCCGCCTACGATGTCGTTCTGGGCGCTGGCCGGCTCGAAGTTATCGCAGCAACGCGTGAAGATGGCGAAGCCCTCGAGCCCGTGACCTTCACGGTTTCGGAGGACGATCCCGATAGCCCGGATGGGCGGCGCGAAGTTGCCCGCTCAAACGCCGTGCACGGCGACTTCACTTTGGCCGCCGGCACCTATTACGTCACTGCGCGTTCGGGCGCGATCGCCGCTCAGCAGCGCTTTGCAATCGGCGCGGGCGATGCCGTCAAGCGCACTCTTGTTGTGCCGGTGGCCCGCTTGAAGGTTTCAACGCTTATTTCTGGCCAGCCTGCGGGCGAAGGGCAAGGGCTGATGTATCGGATTTCTGCACTGGATGGAGAGGCCAAAGAGATTTCGCGCTCGGTTCTGCCGCGGCTTGATCTCACCCTCAAGGCCGGGCGCTACCGCGTTGCGGCCAGCCTCGGCGCGCTCAACGTCAAGGCGCAGCAGGACATTACACTCGAAGCTGGTAAGCCCGCTGATGTTGTCATGAGGCTCGACGCCGCAGAGTTGAGCTTGAAACCACCGCAGGGCATAAATCCTGGCGCTGAAGCCTTTTGGGAGATCATGGACCAATCTGGACGCCCCGTTTGGCACACGTCGCTCAGCGAGCCGAAGGCCATGCTGGCACCAGGGCGCTATACCGTGCGGCTGGAAACCAAGGATAAACGCACAGAAGCCGCTTTTGAGATTCGCTCCGGAGAGCACAAAGCCATCCAGCTTGGTGGCAATTGAGGGCATGAACGCTTCGCCAGACTTCCGACACGCTCACATGTGCTAGTGTCAGCTAAGGGCCAGACTAAGAGATAAAACCGATTTATACGTGATGACCACAGCATCTCAGAGATTTAGAAATGTGCGCAAGCCAAGCGGCAACACCCTTGCAGTTTTTGCGGGTGCTTTATTGGCTTTGGCGCTTGCGCCTGTTTCAACGGCTTGGGCGCAAACTGCTGGCTGGCAAGCTGACGTCGAAGTCAAAAAGCCCGCCCCCGCCAAGCCGCGCCAAGGCGGCACGAATACGACCGTCATCGAGCGCGGCGGCAATGAGGCTAAGAACGCTGGACCCGCGAATGGATCGCAGCTCAAACTTGTGGCCCTCCTGACCGCTGACGGCCAGCAGATCGACCAAGGACTGATCTGGCGTGTCTATCTCAATGGTGCTGACGCAGCCGCCAAATCTAAGCTTGTCGCAGAACACCACGAAGCGAGCCCGTCACTCAAGCTTCAGCCCGGTGACTACACCATCAATGCCGCTTTCGGGCGCGCCAACCTCACACGCAAAGTCACCATTATGCCGGGCCTCGCAGCAACGGAACAATTTGTCCTCAATGCCGGGGGCTTACGACTCAACGCCAGCGTTGATGGAAAGCCCGCGCCGCCGAACGCAACCACTTATGCTATTTTTTCAGACGACCGTGATCAGTTTGCCAACCGCGCGGCCGTGATGACTGGCGCGCGGCCTGGCCTCATCATCCGTCTTAATGCTGGCATCTATCACCTCGTCTCGACCTATGGCGACGCCAACGCGCGGGTTGAAACCGACGTCACGGTGGAAGCTGGAAAATTGACAGAAGCCAGCGTTGTTCACACGGCGGCCAAGGCAACATTTAAACTTGTCATGCGCGCTGGTGGCGAAGCGCTGCCCGACACCCATTGGTCCATTCAATCTGGTGATACCGAGGTCATCAAGGACAGCGTCGGAGCACTGCCGACACACGTTCTGGCGCCCGGAGACTACATCGTGGTCGCAAAGGCCGCAGGGCGGAGTTTCAAGCGCCAGTTCTCGTTAAAAAGCGGTGAGGCCACCAACGTCGAAGTCTTGATGGAAGGCGGTGAGGCCGCCCAGGACTCCGAGGCTCTAACGCCATCATTTGAGATCAAAAATCCGTAAGAACCCAATCTGTCGGACAGCCGTGATCGCGCATCAATTTATCGACGTGGTTTTGATCCGGCACTTGCCCAGCCTCTTGAAACGCCGTGCGGGCCAGCTGCCATTGCTCGCACGCCGAGGTCAGATCGCCCGCCCTATAGGCGGCATCGGCGAGCTCAAGCCGGGCTGCCGCGTGGGCTGATTTTGGCCCGTACTTAGCGCCAGTGCCCGCCGCCGAGCGCAATGCCACCAGCGCGCCCTTCTCGTCGCCAGATGCGGCGCGCGCGCGCGCCAGCTCAAGAAACAATCCCGAAAGGACCGTTACGTTGCCCGATGTCTCGGCCGTTTTGATGTTTGTCTCGATGGCACCCGCAGCGCGCGCGGCGCCGTGCAAATTGCGGTCAAAGTGCATGCCGGTTGTATGGACCTCTTGGCTTGAAATGCTGGAGTTCCCCTGAGCACGAGGGACACTATCGAAGGTCGTTACGAGGGCTTGCGAATTCCGGTTCTTCCTGGCCTTCACGCGCATGCGCAAAATAACGCCGAGTGTTGCCAGAAGCGCAACTGGCAACGCAAGCGAGAGCCACAAGATAACTGTTTCCGGAGCGAAAGAATTGGGCACGGCCGCGATTTCCCCGGCTAAGAACCGTCAGTCAGCGGCCATCAGCCACATCACTGGCCGTCATCATCGAAATGGCGCCGCATAAAGCAACCCGCCTTTCGTCCAAAGATTGTTCAATCCCCGGTCAAGGCGGAAAGGCGATCCTTGTCCGAGCGAGCGTTCGAAGATTTCACCGTAATTCCCAACTTGCTTAATAATCTGATAGGTCCAATCGCGGGCAAGGCCCAGAGACTGTCCGAGGTTTGCTTCAAGCCCCAGAAAGCGCCGGATGTCGAGCACATTTGAGTCCCGCATATTATCGGCATTGGCGCTTGTGAGACCAAGCTCTTCTCCGGCAATCAAGGCCATTTCACTCCAGCGCACAATCGCGAACCACTCATCGTCGCCCGTTCTGATCGCGGGCCCGAGCGGTTCTTTGGTGATAAATTCCGGCAGCAAGACGTGTTCGGTTGGACTGGAGAGGTGGCTGCGCTCGTTCGCGAGAAACGAAATATCGCCTGTGAGAACTGTGCAGCCACCGGCGGCATAGGCCTTAGCGAGTTGTTCCCACTTATCGGATGTGACCAACTGGAATCTCATTTTGCGCTGATTGAAGAATTCCTTGACGCTACGCTCGCCACTCGAGCCAGGCAGCACGCAAATCGAAGCACCGGAAAGTTCAAGGACACTGGCGATGGCAT
>JAYTQI010000462.1:0-2974 GCA_043746825.1 Hyphomicrobium sp.
ATATTGCCAACCACAGACGGCGCCACCTTCACCGTCGATGTCTCCAACGAGACGCTCTCCAAATCGACACTAAAGACTTGGGCGCCGGGCAAGCACGTCAATCTTGAACGCTCACTTAGGGTAGGCGCCGAGCTTGGCGGGCATATCGTCTCAGGGCACGTCGATGGCGTCGCCAAAATCGTCTCCATCACCAACGATGGCGAAAGCCGCCGCTTCCTGTTTGAAGCGCCGGAACACCTTGCGCGCTACATTGCGCCCAAGGGTTCCGTGGCGCTTGATGGCACATCTTTGACTGTTAACGAGGTCTCAGGCACGCGGTTTGGGGTCAACCTCATTCCGCACAGCTTGACGGTGACGACCTGGGGGGCCAAAACCCCTGGCGAGGGTGTCAACCTCGAAGTTGATGTGTTCGCACGCTACGTCGCCCGCCTTTTGGAGTTCCGCCCGTGAGCAAGGGCCTGCCAAATCCTAAAGCCTCCCAGACCCAGACGAAGGTCTCGGGTTCCGCGCTGTCGCCGATTCACGAGATCGTCGAAGAGTTGCAGAACGGCCGTATGGTCGTGTTGGTCGATGCGGAAGATCGCGAGAACGAGGGCGATCTCATTATTCCAGCCCAAATGGCGACACCAGACGCCATTAACTTTATGGCCAAGCATGGCCGCGGCCTGATCTGCCTGACGTTGACCCAGGCGCGCGCCAATGAGCTGCGTCTGCAATCGCAAGCCCGCCCTGGCGTTGCCCGCTCGACGGCGTTTACGCAATCGATTGAAGCGCGCGAGGGCATCACAACAGGCATCTCTGCCTTTGATCGCGCCCGCACCATTTCAACCGCGATTGATCCCTCAAAAGGCCCCAACGATATCGTGACGCCGGGCCACGTCTTTCCTCTGGTCGCGCGCGAAGGCGGCGTATTGGTGCGAGCGGGTCATACTGAGGCTTCCGTTGATCTGGCGCGGCTGGCTGGGTTGTCACCCGCTGCCGTGATCTGCGAAATTATGAATGACGATGGCACCATGGCGCGGATGCCTGATCTTGTGCCGTTTGCGAAGCGTCACGGCCTAAAGATTGGCGCGATTGAAGACCTGATCGCCTATCGCTTCCGCAACGACCGCATCGTCAAGAACGTCGCCAAGACCCGTGTTGAGACGGCGATTGCCGGCGCCTTTGATCTGCATGTTTATGAAACGACTGTGGAGCCTGCCGAGCATTTGGCCCTCGTCAAAGGCAACTTGAGCGCGCCGGGTCCAGTGCTGGTGCGCGTCCATGCTGTCAACGTGCTGGGCGATGTGCTCGGCGTTGGCAGTCAGGGTGATGGCGGCACGACGGTCGCGAAATCCATGCGGGCAATCGCGAAAGAAGGCCGTGGCGTTCTGGTGCTTATTCGTGATCTTCGGCCACGGTCGCTATCGGATTGGGTAGAAAACCAAAAGACCGGCGCGAAGGACAAAGACGTCTCAAAAGAGCGCCGCACCATCGAAATCGGCATCGGTTCACAAATTCTCGCCGATCTGGGCGTTACGGATATGGAATTGCTGACAACGTCGCCCGCGCAGGTCTATGTCGGGCTCGAAGCTTTTGGGCTGCGCGTTACCGGTACCCGCAAAATCGAGTAGGATGCATGGTCGTCAAAGCTACAGACACGCAATCACCAAGCATAAGCGCGGATCACCCGATCCGTGCCCATGTTCTCATTATTGAGGGCCGGTTCTACGGCGAAATCGCTGATATGATGGCCGCCGGTGCGGCGGAAGAACTGGCTAAACGCGGCGCAACGTTTGAACGCATCAGGGTGCCGGGCGCGCTTGAGATTCCGCAAGTGCTGGCCGCGGCCGTAGCAGCGCGTGCCGCTGGCCGCACCCAATTTGACGGTGCGATTGCGCTGGGCTGTGTCATTCGCGGCGAGACCGCACATTATGATATTGTTTGCAACAACGCCAATCACTGGCTGATGCAGGTTGCGATTGGTCAGGATGTGCCGGTTGGCAATGGCATTCTCACCGTCGAGACTGAGTCGCAGGCGATTGAGCGGGCGCAAGGCGGGGCTGCTGGCAAAGGCGGTGACGCAGCGCGGGCATGCCTCAAACTCATCGAAATCAAACGGGCGTTTTGGGGCAAAAGCCCATGACTGCAGCCGGCAAACCAGAGCCCGAGCTGATGTCGGCGCGCACAGCCGCCCGTATGGCAGCCGTCCAGGCGCTGTATCAAATGGACATGGCGGGGACTGACCTCAACGACGTGATCGATGAATTTCTAAAGCTGCGTTTTTCGGGCGCTGAGGCCCTTGGCGAAGACGGCAAAGATGCGGCCTCGCCCGGCGCGGACCGTATTTTCTTCGCCGACATCTTGCGCGGCGTTCTGCGAAAACAGCGCGAAATTGATCCCCTTGTCGATGATCAGCTCGCGACCGGCTGGCGGCTGGTGCGGGTCGATGCCATTTTGCGCGCTGTGCTGCGTGCGGGCGTTTGTGAATTGCTCGAGCGCCCTGATGTGCCAGCCCGCGTCGTCATCAACGAATACATCAACGTTTCGCATTTCTTTTTCTCTGAGGATGAGCCGCGCGTGGTCAATGGCGTCCTGGACAAGATCGCGCGCAAGGTGCGGGCCCCTGAGTTTGTGTCCAAAAAAACCGCGACATAGTCAAAGTATTGGTGCCAGGTATGCCGACCGAGCTGTATCGCCGGGTCCATGACGTCAGTCACTTCCAGATTGATTTGCGGGTAAATGGTGCGGAACTTGCTGAGCATGACGTTGGCGGCACGCTGGTCTCTTTCGCGCCGGGCCACATCAACGTCGCAACGGCCTGGGATGACAACAGCAGCGGGCCTCCTCAGGTGGAAATCATCATCAGCGGTTATGAAATGCTGTCAGCAGCGGGGCTTGATGGTGTCTTTCCGGTTGCATCTGGATATGTGGCAGTTGGGCGTGAAGGGATTGAAGTTGGCAACTACATCACCAATGATATCGCCGGCGTGAC
>JAYTQI010000463.1:0-6530 GCA_043746825.1 Hyphomicrobium sp.
CGCGCGGGACTTTGTCGGACGAGGAAGCCGAGGCGGCGCGTGCCGAGATCGCGCGCCGGGTTCTGAGGCAAGCGGACGACGACAAAATACTTGCCACAGCGACCAAAACAGCGCCTCTGCGTTCTCTTCTTCCAGTCTTCTTTGCTGCGTGGGCGGCGATCCCGTTGCTCAGCCTCGCACTATATATGTCCTATGGTGCGCCGGGCCGGCCGGGGCAGCCTCTGAGTGAACGGCTGGCGGCGAAAACCGATTCAGCGCCGGCTAACGATCTTGTCGCCAAGGTCGAGGCGCGGCTTCGCGATCACCCAGAAGACGGTAAAGGCTGGGAGGTCATCGCGCCCGTGTACATGGCGCAGGGCAGTTTCGAACAGGCGGCAAATGCTTACGCGTCGGCGATGGTTTTTCTCGGTGAGACCGCCAAACGCCTTGAAGGCTTTAGCGTTGCGCGGATTCGCGCCAGCAACGGTTTAGTTCCGGAAGACGCTAAGAAGGCGCTCAATCGTGCACTTGAGCTGGAACCAAAACGTCAAGAGCCCCGTATCTGGTTAGGACTGGCTAAAGAGCAAGAGGGCGATATCGCGGGCGCCATCTCGGATTATCAAACACTGTTGAATGCTGGGTCGCCGGATGCGCCGTGGCTCAAGGCCGTGGAAGACCGGCTGGCGGCACTGCAAGCGAAGCCTGCGTCCGAACCTGGCAAGGTTGAGGCCCCAGCGGCGCCTGATGCGGCAGCAGTTGCGGGTATGGCGCCCGAGGCGCGCGAGCAGATGATCGTGAAGATGGTTGATGGCTTGGCGGCGCGCCTGAAGACCAACGGTTACGATTTGAGCGGCTGGCTGAAGCTGGTGCGCGCCTATAAAGTGTTGGGGCGCGAGAACGAGGCTGTCAGCGCCTTGTCAGAAGCGCGCAAGACGTTTGCAAATGATGATAAGTCTTTGGCTGAACTCAATGACCTCGCCAAGAGCCTTGGGCTTGGTTCCTAAGAGATAGGGAAACAGACGTAACGATGACAAGAAAACAGCGCCGCGGTGTTTTGATTGGATCGGGCGTGGCCGTGCTCACTGTCGCGGCGCTGATGGTGATGTTTGCGCTCAAGGACAGCGTGGTCTTCTTTCACACACCCAGCGATATCGTGGAAAAGAAAGTGGCGGCGGGTCAGCGCATCCGCTTAGGCGGGCTGGTGGCCAATGGCTCGGTCAAGCGCGGCGAGGGCTTAGCGGTTAAGTTCACGGTCACCGATACGCTCAAAGACATCCCGGTTGAGTATAACAATGTGCTGCCTGACCTGTTTCGCGAGGGACAGGGCGTGGTGGCCGAGGGTAAGATGGACGCCAATGGGCTGTTCGTCGCCGATAGCGTGCTCGCCAAGCATGATGAGAATTACATGCCGGCCGAGGTCAAGAAATCCCTGGAGGCGCGCGGTGTGAAACTGGGTGCGAGCGCAAATGCTGAAGTACCTAAGAAATAAGCGTCCAACGGAAGCAGCGAACAATAAACGAGGCGGCTGGTGATTACCGAGTTTGGACATTTCGCGCTTGTTCTCGCGCTGCTGGTGGCGGCGTTCCAGACCTTCGTGCCGTTCTGGGGTGCGCGCACCCGTGACGCCCGGCTGATGGCTGTTGGCGAGCCGGCCGCACTGTCTCAACTATTTTTGATCATTGTCGCGTTTCTCGCCCTAATGCACGCCTACGTCACCTCGGATTTTTCCGTCGCCACCGTTGCTGCTAACTCGCATTCAACAAAGCCGCTGATGTACAAGATCGCGGGCGTGTGGGGAAACCACGAAGGCTCAATGCTGTTGTGGGTTTTGATCCTCGCCATCTTCGGCGCAGCGGTGGCGGCGTTTGGCAACAATTTGCCAGCCACCTTGAAAGCCAATGTGCTGTCGGTACAGGGTTCGATCGCGCTGGCTTTTTTGCTGTTTATGCTGCTGACCTCTGATCCGTTCTTGCGCCTCGATGTTCCCCCTGCCGATGGCAATGGACTGAACCCCATTTTGCAAGACCCGGCCTTGGCGTTTCATCCCCCCTTTCTCTACACCGGCTATGTCGGGTTCTCGATTGCGTTCTCATTTGCTATTGCAGCGTTGATTGAAGGCCGCATCGATAGCGCCTGGGCGCGCTGGGTCAGACCGTGGACTCTTGCCGCCTGGATGTTTCTGACTATCGGCATCGCCATGGGATCGTGGTGGGCTTATTATGAGCTCGGCTGGGGGGGTTGGTGGTTCTGGGACCCTGTTGAAAATGCCTCCTTCATGCCGTGGCTAGCCGGCACCGCGCTCTTACATTCCGCGCTGGTGATGGAAAAACGCGAAGCCTTGAAGGTGTGGACAATACTTCTCGCCATTCTCACGTTCTCGCTGTCGCTGATGGGCACCTTTATCGTGCGCTCGGGGGTTTTGACCTCGGTGCATGCGTTCGCGGTTGATCCGGCGCGCGGGGTTTTTATTCTCGGCATTCTGATGCTGTTCACAGGTGGTGGCTTGGTGCTGTTCGCGGCACGCTCCGCCGATTTGCGGCAGGGCGGGATGTTTGCACCGGTCTCGCGCGAAGGCGCTCTGGTGCTCAACAACGTGCTGCTGGTGGTGAGTGCCGCGACGGTATTTGTTGGAACGCTGTATCCTCTTGTACTGGAAGCGCTGACGGGAGCTAAAATTTCCGTCGGGCCGCCGTACTTCAACATGACGTTTGGGCCGCTGATGATTGTGCTGTTGCTCGCCATGCCGTTTGGGCCAATACTGGCCTGGAAGCGCGGCGACGCATTAGGGGCCATGCAGCGGTTGTATTTTGCGGCTGCGATAGCGCTGGTTGCGGCTGTTGCGGTTGCTGCTTTTTATCAACGTGGGCCGTGGCTGGCGCCGTTTGGTGTTGCGCTTGGCATCTATGCGATGGCGGGGGCGGTGTCGGAATGGCTGTCGCGCATCAAATTTGGCCAGAATTCGAATGAAGAGGTTTGGGCCCGGGCCAAGAACCTGCCACGCTCAGCCTATGGCACCTTGCTGGCGCACTTCGGCATCGGCTTGATGACGGTTGGGATTGTCGCGACCACGGCTTATCAGACTGAGAAAATTCTGATCATGAAGCCGGGAGAAAAGGTGGACGTGGCGGGTTTTGAACTGACGTTCAAAGGCACAGCGCCAAACCGTGGTCCGAACTATAAAGAAGATACTGCGACGTTTGATGTGGCGCGCGGCGGATCGCTGGTGACGGTGCTGAACCCTGCGAAACGCGTTTACGACGCGCCACCACAGCCTACAACAGAAGCAGGCATTCTGGCGTCGTGGCTGGGTGATCTTTACCTCGTGATTGGTGATGCCCAGGGCGGCGGCGCGTATGCGGTGCGGGCCTACTTCAATCCGCTGGTGCGTTTTATCTGGCTCGGCGCAATGATCATGTTTTTGGGTGCGGGCATCTCGCTCTCAGATCGCCGCTTGCGTGTTGGCGCGCCGGTGAAAGCCCGCAAGTCTCCAACGATTGCGGCTGAGTGAGGGCCGGGGCGAATGGCACAGCGGCTTTCGATTTTGGTGTTCGTCGCTATGCTCTCGCTATTGGCAATGATTGCGCCGTCTATTGCTGTGCAGCCGGACGAAATTTTAGCAGACAGCGCGATGGAAACCCGCGCCCGTGCGATGTCGGCGCAATTGCGCTGCCTTGTGTGTCAGAACCAATCGATTGACGATAGCAATGCCCCCTTGGCGCGCGATCTCCGTCTCCTCGTGCGCGAGCGCTTACAGGCTGGCGATAGCGATCAGGCGGTGATGGATTATGTGGTGGCGCGCTATGGCGAGTTTGTTTTGCTGAAACCGCCGTTCAATGCCGCGACTCTTTTATTGTGGCTGACGCCGTTGCTGGCGTTATTGGCAGCGGGCTGGATGGTGCGGTCTTCGTGGCAATCGGGCCGGCAGGCTGCCACCGCTAAGCCGTTCGCCGCATTGACTGCGGAAGAACGCAAGAAGTTGGATGAGGTATTGGGGAATAGTAGACCGGAGTGAGCGAAAGCGCGGAAAGGCGCGGGCGAAGTCCGACGCACCCCCTCAATACGTCGCCTTGACAACCTTGCTCTGATGAGCCCAAATTTTTATCTCACTGAGAAGCGCGCGGCGGAGCTGACCTGACGGGTTACGGTCGGTCGTGGCTTCGAAATATTTTATGGCGTTTTCGAGTTCAGCAGTTAAGCGGCCTTTGATGGCGCCGCGATAAAGATCATATTTCGTCATCAGCTTTTCGAGTTGGCGGACCTCGGCGGGGCCGCGCATCAGATCGCGGGCAGCCAGCATTTTTACAGCATCCGCAAAGCGCGCGGCCTCAACCGCAGTGTTGGCTATGGGCTGGCTTTTGTCAGGCTCTGCTTTGCCGCTGGCGCGCAAAACCAATTTCGACAGCACATACGTGCCGACATTGATGCCAATGACCTCGGGGCCGTTTGCGCCGTCGGTCAGAAGCGGCGACCCCGACGAGCCGCCGCCGGTATCGCAGGTGTGAAAGATCACGGCCTCGGGATCGTGGAAATCGCGCAAGATCGTTTCACGGTCAGCGGATGGAAACGCTCTTTCGACCCCGCACGGTTGACCGAGCATGAGTTGGGCGCTGGGCAGATCGCGGTGGACCCCAACCTGATAGATGGCGTTATCCGCGGCAAGCCTTGCTATCTCTTCCCGCGTTTTCTCACTCATACTCAAGCCGCCGGCGCGGCAGATGGCGGTCTCTGTCCGCGCGGCCGCCCAATCGTTGGCGGCGTCAATGGGCGGGCGGACGGCGAGTGCCTCAGTACCGGAGATAATGTTTTGCTTCACCGTGCCGAGCTTAAGACCCGCGAGCGGCGTTGAGGCCACTCCACTGCCAGACTGCAGCGTGAACTCCATTTCAGCGAGATCAGGCTTTGCGCTCTCGGCAGTGCCAAACAGGCAGTGGCTTGCGGTTGCGATGACATCGGGCCCAACGCAAAAGGCTGTGCAACTCGCACCGGTCTTGCGTGAGGTCAGCGTGCCGATTTTGTTCTGGAGTTCCAGATAGCGGCCAACAAGCGGCACGCGATCATCGCTGCCAAAAACCGCAATCTTTGAAACGGCGCTGGCACTCTCAGAATAGTTTTCGAAATGGAATGCGGGAAATGCCCCCGAGGTTGCCGTGGGCAAAATGGCGGTGGCAAAATAAGCCAAGATGAGTCGCGATGCCGACTGCAGGCGGCCCGGATTTAAAATACCAAACACAAAAAACGCCATGTCCGCCCGGCCCTTGATGAGCGCCGGTCCAGATCACCGGACGTTGCCCACATTACCAACAGTTAAGACAGCCGAAATGCTGCGGTAAGCCTCGATCCCTTATGCGTCGATCCAAGGCTCTAGATGCCTTTTTCCAACTGGAGGATAACGATGGGCTTTTCGCCTCGGTCTTCGACCGTCACTCGGGTCTACGGAGCAAATTCCGGGCCAGCGGCCGGACATGGTTTACAGATGCGGTCTTCGGCGGTTGCAGCGCTCGCGGCGCTAGGGCTTTTGGGGCTCGGCTTTGCCGGGCTGTCCACGCCAGCACTTGCCGACATGAAGGCTGCGACGGGCGTTGATATGCCCGCAGGCCGCGCGCCACTCAGCTTCGCGGACTTGGTTGACCGCGTGAAGCCGTCCGTTGTGTCGGTTTCGGTCGTTAATGATGGCGGTGCTTCGAAAGTTGCTGATAAGGGCGGCCCAGGCCCAGGCAAAGGCAAGGGCGGTCCCGGTGGCGGCGGTGGATTGAACATCCCTGACCTGCCAGAAGATCATCCCCTGCACGACTTCTTCAAGAATCTGCCGAAAGATTTTGGACAGAATGGCGAAGGCGGTCCTAAACAGCGTCCGATGATGGGCCAGGGCTCAGGCTTCGTTGTCTCGTCTGATGGCTACATCGTCACCAACAATCACGTCATCGACGGCGCGACCAAGATCCAGGTCTCTTTCGATGAAATCACCAAGTACGATGCCAAGCTGATCGGCACCGATCAGCGCACAGATATCGCGTTGCTTAAAATTTCAACCGATAAGGCTCTGCCGTTTGTGAAGTTGGCCGAGAAGGATCCGCGCGTAGGCGATTGGGCGGTGGCCGTCGGCAATCCGTTTGGTCTTGGCGGCACGGTGACGGCGGGTATCGTCTCGGCGCTGGCCCGTGACATTGGCTCGGGCCCTTACGACTATTTGCAGATCGACGCGGCGGTGAACAAGGGCAACTCTGGTGGTCCGACTTTCAACCTCGACGGCGATGTGATTGGCGTCAACACCGCGATCTACAGCCCCTCAGGCGGCAGCGTTGGTATCGCGTTCGCGGTGCCAGCCAAAACCGTAAAAGAAGTTGTGCAGCAGCTGAAAGCTGGCGGCACGGTCAGCCGGGGCTGGTTGGGCGTCAAGATTCAGAACGTCGATGACGACACGGCGGCAAGCCTTGGCCTGAAAGAAGCCAAAGGCGCGTTGATCAGTGAAGTGACAGCGAATGGTCCTGCGCAAGCAGCTGGTCTCAAGACCCAGGATGCGATCTTGCAGATCAACACTGAGAAAATCAACG
>JAYTQI010000464.1:0-6529 GCA_043746825.1 Hyphomicrobium sp.
CTGCGCGAGCGCCCGCCGCCGCGCCGTCAGTCGTTTCCGAGAGCGCGAAGCAGTTGGCGTCATTAGCCACTCGTAAACTCCGGCCGAGCGCCGCCGCCAGATCATGGTCAAACGGCTGGCCGTTGAGCCAGGTCGAGTTGGCGTTGTGCATCAGGCCGGTCGCTTTCGAGATTGAACCCGGGATGGCGAGACCAACGGGCGCACCGGAAACGCCAACCTGATACTCTAAAGCGCCAACTAAATCCCTGATCGCCGCGAGGGTGGCCTTATAATCATTGCGGGGCGTTGCAAAGCGCTGGCGGGCAAGCTCCGTGCCGTCAGCCCCCAGCAGAATTCCTTCAATTTTGGTGCCACCGAGATCAATACCGATCCTCGGGCCCATGGATGAATGGCTCTTAGACGGCGCCACCATTAATGGTTCCTGGCTTCTGTGGCTTTGACGAGCAGGGCATGGGCGGGGCCAATTTCGTCAGGCTGTGCGCCGGTTTGGGATGCGAAAACCAGCAGCAGGCTTTCATCTGCAAGCATATGTTCAAGCACAGCGGCTTGCAGGTGCGGCGCCTCGGCCCAGGCTCTAAGCTCATCCGGGCCGATCCCGGTCAAGCTCAGAAAGCGCCCCAACCGCTGGCCATCTGAGGCCAGAAAGGTCAGCGCATGCAACGCAATGGCTTCTGCGGTTTCGAGGTTGATACGGGCTTTTTTCATGATGGCGGCCAAACTCTGCGAAAAAGCCTCAGCTCCGAAACGTCTTTAACTGTTGGTTACGGCTTCACGGGCAAACTGAGCGCCTGAAACACTAGAGAATCGGTGCAAAAGACAGCGTGCCGGGGCGAGACGAATTGATCGCATGACCTATCAGGAAACCAGGAACACTGTCGAGCGCCGGGGGGCGGATCCCCGGATCAAAGCCCGTTCGGTGCTGATCGTCGAGGACAATGAGCTCAATATGAAGCTCTTCCACGATCTGCTCGCAGCCCACGGCTACACGACCATCCAGACCCGCAATGGCCTGGAAGCGCTTGAGCTGGCGCGCACCCACAAGCCTGATTTGATCCTCATGGATATCCAGTTGCCCGAGGTTTCGGGCCTTGAGGTCACTAAATGGATCAAAGAAGACGAAGAGCTTCGCAGTATCCCTGTGATCGCGGTCACGGCGTTCGCGATGAAGGGCGATGAAGAGCGCATACGCTCAGGCGGCTGTGAAGCCTACATTTCGAAACCGATATCTGTCATGACCTTTCTCGAGACGGTCGGGCGGTTTATCGGTCAAGGCAGAGTCTGAAGTTTTACGTCTTGGTAGATCACTCATAAAATGACCGCGCGGGTTCTCGTCGTCGATGACATTCTGGCCAACGTCAAGCTGCTCGAAGCGCGGCTGGCGGCGGAGTATTTTGAGGTGTTGTCTGCCTATAGCGGATTAGAGGCACTTGACGTATTGGCCCGTGAACGCGTCGATGTCGTCCTGCTCGATGTCATGATGCCGGGCATGGACGGTTTTGAAGTCTGCAAGCGCATCAAGGCTAGTGCGAAGACCCATCACATTCCGGTTGTCATGGTGACGGCGCTCGACCAGGCGGCGGACAAAATTCAAGGGCTGGAAAGCGGCGCCGACGACTTTCTCACCAAGCCTGTTGACGACATTGCGCTGGTGACACGCGTCAAGAATTTGGCGCGCCTGAAAATGCTCAACGACGAAATGTTAATGCGCGCGTCTACAGGCAAGGAAATGGGCATTCCTGACGATGGCGCCCTGCAAAAAGCCCTCTCTGGCCGGTCTGGACGTGTGCTGGTGGTGGACGATCATCCCCGCTCCGCCGCCCGCTTGCTTGAAGTTTTGTCGAAAACCAACGACGCCTTCGCTGAACGTGATCCGCAAGCCGCCCTCATAAAGCTGGCCGAGCACAACTTCGATTTGGCGGTGGTGAGCTTGTCGCTTCAAGGATCGGACGGACTGCGGCTGTGCTCGCAGATCCGTTCCTTGGAGCGCACCCGCCATTTGCCGATCATTATCCTGGTTGAACCTGGTGACGAAGCCCGCTTGCTGCGTGGTCTCGACATGGGCGTCAACGACTACCTGATGCGCCCCATTGACCGCCATGAGCTGCTGGCTCGGGTCAAGACCCAGATCAAGCGCAAGCGCCATTCCGATTTCCTGCGTCATCGTTTGGCCGAGACGGTCGAGCAATCGATTACGGATGGACTAACGGGCCTCCATAACCGGCGCTACATGGAAAGCCATATGAAAACGCTGGTCACAGATTCGCTGCGCACCGGCCGGGCATTGTCGATGCTGGTCGCCGATATCGATCATTTCAAACAGGTCAACGACACTTACGGCCATGATGCCGGTGACATCTGCCTCAAGGAATTCTCGGTCCGCTTAAAACGCAATACGCGCGGCATTGATCTCGCGTGCCGGCTGGGCGGGGAAGAATTCGTCATCATCATGCCGGATACCGATATCGCCCGCGCCTATCAGGTTGGCGAGCGCTTGCGCGCCTGCGTTGCCGCTGAAAATTTCACGATCAATTCCGAGCTCTCGATCCGCGTGACGGCGAGCGTTGGCATTGGCACGCTGGAGCGCGCCGATGATACGCCTGAGACAATCTTCAAGCGCGCAGATAATGCGCTCTATGCGGCCAAGCGGCGGGGCCGCAACCGTGTCGCAGCCGACGCCGCTTAAGTCACCGGAATGGCGGGGATTATCGGCATTTTAAAGCGGTGAAAATGCTGCTGCCGTGTTTCCACTCAAGATTGCATACCTGCAATAGTATTGAGCTTGAAGGCATATTTCGAGTTAAAACGGGGACTTATCAGACAGCGTCGGCCGGGACCGAATCACCAATGGTGGCTGATTTGCAACTCTCCAAAGCAGTTCTTGCTAAATGATTTATAGTCTGCCACCGTAAGCATAATTGAACGGGGATAACATTCAATCTGTACGCGCACTGTGCGGCTGCGCTGCATATCCCCGCGAGAGACAATTTACGAGCTCCCGAGCTGTTAGGCCCGCCGCATAACCTGATAGTAAGGGGTTGATCAATCCAAGCGACCAGAAGAGTGGCCTCCTCGTAAGGTTGCAGAGGATTGATCGCAAAAGCCGGGTGAGGGACAACGCCCTCTTTGGAACTTACCCGGTGATGACCAGGGCTTCGAAGCGTTCTCGGAATCGATTTACCCCGCTGCCGAGCTAGTTTCGGGTCCTGGTCACATCTCTTGATGTGACCGCCACAAAAACAATCAGCAAAATCAGGGTTTCATCAGCTTCGCGAAAGGCGCGGCTATTTGATCTTGGTTTCCTTGAATTCTACGTGCTTACGCGCGACGGGGTCGTACTTCTTGAACACAAGCTTCTCGGTCGAGGTGCGAGGGTTTTTCTTCGTCACGTAGAAGAAGCCGGTTCCTGCTGACGACAGCAGCTTGATTTTTTGGGTAACTGGCTTTGCCATGACGTAACCTTCAGACCTTCAGATCAATCACAATTTCAAGATGAAGCGCGCACCATACCCGCAAGCTGCCTCAAGTCAAGGGTATGGGCCCCTGGCTTTGGGGGCTATGAGGTCGCGGCGGTAAGCCATGCCATCCTGATAGTAAAATGGCACGCCGTTTTTGGCAGTTCGTTGCGGGCTCTCAAAGGCTTGAACCGCGTCTTCGAGAATCAGGCGGGTGATGTAGGGCAAATCAAGGGCCCGGCATGCATCAAACGTAAACCAGCCTTTTTCGGTAAATTCGCCATCGTCCTGGCCGCAGTCAAAGGTGATGACTCTGGCGTCTGCCAGGAAGAAGCGGGTGTCGTAGCGCCGTGTTCGCCCCGGCGGGGTGATGGCGCGGGCCACAAGCCGGAACGATGATATTGCCGGCCTGTAGCCGAGCGCTGCAAAGGGGCACCAAGCCTCGGGTACGGGCGCGCCCATGAGCCCTGGCACCCCAATAACAAGGCCTGTCTCTTCGAAGACTTCGCGCACCGCTGTCAGCGCCAGCGCTGTGGCGTGAGCGGATGTCCAGGCTGCCGGCATTGCATACATGAGAGCCGCGTGATCTTTTGGCTCAAGCGCATCGCAGGCTGAAACAGCGAGATCATCAGCATCGAAACGCCCGCCGGGGAACACCCACTTGTCGGGCAAAAAAACATTGTCGGGGCGGCGGCGGCCAAACAGAATGCGTGGCAAGGGCTGCGTGCAGTCAATCAGGATGACAACGCCGGCATCGAAGATAATTTGCGTTTCTACGCTCGCCGCGTCTTCGCTGTTCGCGGCCATTAGCCTTCACCCCGGCTTTAGATCTTGTTTGACTCAGGCGGCAGCGCTGGGTAATCGAGACCTTCCTGGAGCTCACCGCCAAAACCGTGCATACGATTGGCCCACTGATAGCCGATCAGCGCGCCTTTGATGCGCGGCAGCAGATACAAACTCAGGATCACGAGTGTGGGGAGGGCGACGGCGAGATGCACCCAGGTCTCGGGCGCGTAGAGCTGTTCTGCCACCAGAATCCCGCCAACGATAATGTGGCCGGTGATCAGCATCGTGAAGTAGGGGGGCGCATCGTCGGCGCGGTGGTGATGCAGCTCTTCTCCGCACATTGGGCAGGCGTCGTTGACTTTGAGGTAGCTTTTATAGAGCGCGCCGCTTCCGCAGGCCGGGCATTTTTGCCGCCAGCCGCGTTTCAGGGAGGCCCAAATGCTGCGCTCAGATGTGTCAGTCATGTCGCCTCATAATCTTGGGGCAAGGGGAATTGCTGGAGAGTTTTTAGCACAGCTTGCCGGCATCGTGTCATCCGGGCCTTTGTCACAGGCCGTAACGCTGCCCCAAGCCTGGTGCAATTCTTACAGTTTGCGTTCCCGGACGGAGCTTGTCGCCGTGCGACAGGCGGAGGTCCGGCATCACGTCCAAGCAACTGCACCACTGGCGATTGCAACAATGGACGTGACCCCGGCTCTGCGCGTGTCACGATGTTCCACGCTCCGGCCGGGGACGCAGCCTTAGGGTGGTCGCGCCTTACCGCCCCCGTCTCCCGCCAAACTTATTCCGCGGTGGACGCCGGTTAGCGCCAGCCTTGATCGCCCCAAAATGTCCCTTCTTGCCGGGCGTCAACATCTCAAAGCGCAACGCGCCAGCAGACGGAATGACTTCCAACAATTTCACTTCAACAATATCGCCAAGCCGGTAGCCTTCGCCCGAGCGCGAGCCAACTAGCGCGTGGGCGGCTTCGATGTGATGATAATAATCGTTGCCCAAGCTCGAGATCGGGATGTAGCCATCGGCGCCGGTGTCTTTTAAACGCACAAACAACCCTGAGCGCGTTACGCCCGCGATGCGCGCCGCAAACGTTGCGCCGACGCGATCCGCCAAATGGGCTGCGATCAAACGGTCGGTGGTCTCGCGCTCCGCCGCCATGGCCCGCCGCTCGGTATCGGAAATGGCTTTGGAGATGGATGTGAGGCGCTGGGTCTCTTCGTCCGTTAAGCCGCCCGGGCCGAAGTCCATAGCCCGCACCAGCGCGCGGTGCACCAGCAAATCGGCGTAACGGCGAATGGGCGAAGTGAAGTGCGCATAGCGCGCCAGGCTCAAGCCAAAGTGGCCGATATTGCGCGGCGAATACTCAGCCTGCATCTGCGCCCGCAAGATCACTTCGTTGACCAGATCGGGCATGGGCAGATCTTTGGCTTCTGTCAGGATTTTATTGAACGCTTCCGGCTTCAACGCCCCGGCGTGCGGGATTTGCATGTCGAGCGTTTCGAGAAAATCCTTGAGGCCTTTGAGTTTTTCCGCACTTGGCGCGTCGTGGACACGGTAGACGAGTTGCGATTTTTTCTGTTCCAGCGTCTCAGCCGCTGCGACGTTGGCCTGGATCATCATTTCTTCAATCAGGCGGTGAGCGGTCAGGCGCTGCGGAATGACAATTTTGGCGACGCGGCCCTTGTCATCGAGAACGATTTTGCGTTCCGGTAAATCGAGATCGAGCGGCCCGCGCTTGTCCCGCGCCGCGCTGAGCGCAGCATACGCAGCCCATAAGGGTTTCAAAGTCTTCTCAAGAAGTGGCGCACATTTTTCCGAGACATCGCCATCAATCGCGGCTTGCGCTTCCTGATACGAGAGTTTCGCGGCAGATCGCATCATGGCGCGCAAAAACGTGTGGCTGCGTTTTTCGCCGCGCTTATCGAACACCATGCGTGCCGCTAGGCAGGGCCGCTCTTCGCCCTCGCGCAGCGAGCACAAGTCATTTGAGATTTTTTCTGGCAGCATCGGCACGACGCGGTCGGGGAAGTAGACCGAGTTGCCGCGCAGCTGCGCCTCATGATCGAGCTTGGTGCCGGGGCGGATGTACTGGGCGACATCGGCAATGGCGACGATAACGACCCAACCGCCAGAATTTTTCGCATCCTTATCCGCTTCGGCATAAACGGCGTCGTCGTGATCGCGCGCATCAATCGGGTCAATCGTCAGCAGCGGCACGTTGCGCAGATCGGTGCGGCCCTTCATCGTTGGAGGCGTGAGGTCATCAAGCTCCGCCATCACCCGGTCGGGAAAAT
>JAYTQI010000465.1:0-2970 GCA_043746825.1 Hyphomicrobium sp.
GTGTTTGTTGCCGACCCTGCGCTTAACCCCTGGAGCGAAAAGGCCATCCGGCAAGCCGACGAAATTATTCTCGTCGCTGACAACGCGGACAGCCCCGTCGGCTCCGACGTTGCACTGAACGCAATGGAAGCCTTTGCGCTCTCGCTGCATCCCAAACCACGCCTGCGGCTTGTACTGCTGCACGCCCGTCAAGGCGCTGTGCAGGGGACACGCTATTGGCTCAACAGCCGCGCACCTGAAATGCATCATCACATAGCGCTTGGATCGCTTGAAGATGTTGAGCGGCTGTGGCGCTTTTTGACCAACAAAGCTTTGGGCTTTGTAGCCTGCGGTGGCGGGGCTTACTGCGCCGCACATATCGGGCTCTACAAAGCCTTCCGCGAAAACGCCACCAGCTTCGATCTGTTCGGCGGCACTTCGGGCGGCGCGGCGATGGCGGCGGCGTTTGCGCAAGACATGGAGCCCGAAGAAATCGATGCCCGAGTCCATCGCATGTTCATTCAAGGCAAAGCCCTGCAGCGCTACACGCTGCCGCGCTATAGCCTGCTCGATCACACCCATTTTGACAGCCACTTGATCGCTGAATATGGCAATACCCGCATCGAGGACTTGTGGAAGCCCTACTACGCGGTCTCCGCTGATCTGTCGGACTATGGCACGGAGGTTCACCGCTCTGGCCCCGTGTGGGAGGCGATCCGCGCCAGTGCCGCGATCCCGGCCCTGCTACCGCCGTTCTATTCGAAAGAAGGGCGGATGCTGGTGGACGGCTCGGTGTTGTCGAATGTGCCCATCGAAATTATGCATCACTTGAAAGGCGGACCGAACGTCGTTGTTGCGTTCAACCCGCCGCAAGGCGAGCGCTTTGACGTGAGATATGGCGATTTGCCCGCCCGCGCCGATCTCATGCGCCGGACGCTCAATCCGTTCCAGCGTGCAGCATTGCCGAGCGCCCCATCCCCGGTGACTGTGCTCATTCGCTCGCTGATGGCCAACCGCGATCATTTCGAGCGCCTGCTAGAGCCAAGCGATTGGCTTTTGATGCCGCCCGTTCCGATGGACATGGGTGCCCTCGACTGGCGCCGCCACAGTGAGATCATGGAGACCGCGTATCAATATGGACTGGGGGAGATTGGGAAGCGGAAGGCCACCTAGTCCGTAGATCTTATGTGCTCACTGCCAGATGCGTTCCCGCATAACGCTCAGCCAAGACCAATGCGCCGCTAATGGTTTCGAGCGCGATGGTACCGCCAGCTTCAATCATATCCGGATTTGCAGGCCACCCGCCGGATGTGTCGCGGCGCAGCACTTCGGCCCTCATGCTGGTTGAATTCACGACCAGAATTTCTTTGACGCTGGAGAGCGTCGCATAAGCGCGGACGTTCTCGTAGGTATCCTGTGAATTGCCAGGTGAGAGCACCTCAACCAGTAATACCGGGTCTGGAGTCATGATTTCGCCGGGCCGCGACGGCGCGCAAGTGACGCCAAGATCGGGGATGCGGAAATTCCAATTGGCCCGCATATTAGGTTGAACACCTGGAGCGGCAACGGCACGGCATCCGGGGCGCGTTTTTTTGAGCTAATTTCTGATAAGCCCGACGAGATTGCCGACAATTGTGTTGTGGGTATCGCTCGCCGGGGCCAGGGCGCGCAAATCGCCATCGACCAGTTCGTAACGTGTGCAGTTGCCATCACCGGGCCAGTCGATAAAATCGGCGACGGTCATCATCGACGGTAATTGGCGTTGCGCAGTGTTCAGATCGAGGTCTCCGGCCAATCGCGACAGACCCCGATTATAGCATAATTTTAGTGCTGCGGCTGCCTTCTAGACAATTTGGGTGCACTAAGCCTTAACGGCCGCTCAACCCAGCTTCTCCTGCAAGCCTTTCAGCATCGCCACTGCATCAGCGCCAGCGAACAGGAACTGATCGACGCCCGCGGATTTGAGCGCCGCTTCCTTGTCGCCGGGGCGGCCCGCCATCAAAACCAATTTAGCGCCAGCGGCTTTCAGAGCCTTAGCCGTGGCCTCAGCGTGCGAAGCATAGACGGCATCAGACGAACAGATGCACGCGGCCTTGGCGCCAGTTTTCTTGAACGCTGCCACAGCTTCATCTGCCATTTTGAAACCATCGCTGGCCAGCGCTTCGATGCCCCCCGCCGCCAGATAATTCTTTGCCCACGTCGAGCGCACATTATGGTCGGCGATCTCACCCAGGTTGGCGAGAAAGATTTTGTATCCGCCTGCCGCATCCGCTGCATCGCGCAGGGCTTCAAACGGCTCTGAGAGACGTTGCGGAAACAGCGGCGTCACAGTAATCGCAGGTGTAACGTGCGGATCGGCCGCCAGTTTCGGCCAAGCCTCTGCCGTGATGCCGTCGCCGCCTAAAATTGGAAACGCCGACACGCCCGTCAGCTCCAAGCGTCCGGTCGCAATATGTTTAGCGCGAGCGTCTGCCGTTTTAGTGATCATCTCCTGGACGTATCCAGAGATCAGCGCCGCTGCGATGCCACCGCGCGCTTCGACGTCCTGGAAAATCTCCCAAGCCTTCTTGGCGAGTTCCTCGGTCAACTGTTCGACATACCACGACCCGCCAGCCGGATCAGCGACCCGGCCCAGATTGCTCTCTTCTTGGCAGACGATCTGGATGTTGCGGGCGACGCGGCGCGCGAAGCTGTCCGGCTTCCCCATAGCAAACGTAAAGGGCAGCACGCAAATGGCGTCCGCGCCACCGAGCGCCGCACCCGTGCAGGCAATGGTCGTGCGCAGAATGTTGGTCCAGGGGTCGCGTTTGGCCATCATGCGATACGACGTTGGGCAAACGAACTGCACATTGGCGGCGGCATCACCTGCGCCGCAAGCCTCAGCCACCCGCCACACCAGGCGGCGTCCGGCGCGCAGTTTGGCGATTGTGGAGAATTCGTCCGTGTCAGCGGCGAGTGTCACGACCGTTTTTGCGAGCACATCTTTGGGCG
>JAYTQI010000466.1:0-6514 GCA_043746825.1 Hyphomicrobium sp.
GGCTTGCCGGTCGGCAACCGGAATCTGGTAGTAGTCGGGGTGGATTTCATTGAAGGCCAGAAAGCCGTGGCGATTGCCGCCGTAGTCAATGAATGCAGCCTGGAGCGACGGCTCCACGCGGGTGACTTTGGCAAGATAGATGTTGCCGCGCAGAAGTTTCCGGGCGGCACTTTCGAAGTCGAACTCCTCTACCCGGCCGTTGCGTTGGACCACGACCCGAGTTTCCTCAGGGTGGGTGGCATCGATGAGCATTTTGCTGTTTGACATTTTTTTTGTTCCTGCGCGCGCAGGGGCGGCGGCTCTTTCGCGGGCCTCAATGATTGATGGCAAGCGGTAAGCGAAGCGAGGATGCGCGCATGTGTGGTTTGAGAAGGGGGTGAGCCGGAACGGCGCGCGGGGCCTGTCACGCCGCGTGCACATAGCGCGTGCCGCAGCATGGAATCGCAAATCGAACGGCTGGGCGCCGGGTTTGCTTTTCGAGATATGGTCCGAGCGTTCGTCATTGCCCTGTCGTTACAACCCGGTGACGGATCCGCTGTTTCGCGGCGCACGTCAGACGCGGGAATTCTGTTGCTGCGCAGACAGGGAGCGGGCTCCACAAGGGGCGCTGTCCCGGCTCTCGCTCAATCGCCCCCTTTCTGTGGCGTCTGAAGGATAAGCCTTTTCTACGCGTGAATAGAGTGCGGTTTCGCTTGGGCAGCCCGTGGGGCGCTCTTCGCGAGCCGCGCATTCAAGGCCGGGTGAGGTCGACGCAAACGCGCCCTCTGGCTACAAGCCTTGTCTGCCGCCTAGCCGAACCTAATTACCTGTGAACGCAGCCTTTTTTAGCTGCAGCAGGCCGATCAGGGTTCGCAAACATTCGTTGAGTGCGCAACACAAGCGCCTTCTCCGAATGCCACTAAGCCGTGCGAATAAGTGTACGTGGTCGCACCCCTCGAGGCAAGTGCTATAAGAGGATAGCAATTGAACCAGAGCAGAGCACTTGGCAAGACTACAACAATAAACGAAAACAAAGCCTTAAGGGATGATTCTTTGACGGATCGGGCAGGCCTGGTGGCGAAAGATAAGGCTAGCCCTCCGAATAAAGACCATTGTCCTGGCATTTAAGGGGACTCGAAGCATGTGCGGCAGGGGCCTTGGGGTTGCCCGGGCGTCGATCATAGTCGTAGCTTCGGCGCTATCGCTTTGCCTTGGCGTGCGCTTCAGCTTGGCTGCGGCCCCGTCACCAGAGGCTCAATTTGAAGCCGCCGCCATTCGCCTTGCCGGCGACCGTAAATCCACGGTGTTTGAGCTTGAGCTGTCTGAAGGGGTCACGGCCGAGGTTTTCACCCTTGGCCATCCCTATCGCGTCATTATCGATCTTCCCGATATTGCCTTTAAACTGCCGCCAGGCACCGGCAATACGGGCCAAGGCCTTGTGCGGGCCTTCCGCTACGGGCTCTTTTCCGAGCATAAGGGCCGCGTCGTCATCGATACAAATGGGCCGGTCAACATCACCGAAGCCCAGATGACACGGGTAGAGTCGAGCGCCAAAGTGGTGCTGAGGGTCGCCATGGTGCCAACTGACGCCGCGTCTTTTGGTGAAGGCACCGGCGCGGCACAGCCCGCCAGTGCGCCTATCAGTCCGGCATCGAAACCGGCCGTTTTTGAAGATGTGCCGCCAAAACCGAAAACGCACGGCAAACCGGTCATTGTTATTGATCCAGGGCACGGCGGCATCGACCCAGGCGCGTTGGGCGTTGATAAGGTGCCCGAGAAAACCGTGGTGCTGGCGGTCGCCAATGAGCTCAAAGCCGCACTCATTAAAACCGGCCACTACGAGGTTAAAATGACCCGGGCGACCGATGTGTTTATCTCTCTCGATAAGCGCTTGAAGTTTTCCGAGCAAAACAGCTCGGATCTCTTCATCTCACTGCACGCGGATTCAATTGAAGAGAAAAATCTCGCTGAGAATATCCACGGCGCCACAGTCTACACGCTGTCTGAACGCGCCTCCGACGAGCAGGCGCGGCAGATGGCGGAGAAGGAAAACGCCTCCGACCTTGTGGCGGGCCTTGAGAACATTGATCAGGGCGGTAAGGATCAGGTGAAAAACATTCTCATTGATCTTTTGAAGCGCGAGACGGCCAACTTTTCAGCTGATTTTTCGCATGTCCTCGTGCAAAGGTTGACGAAATCCATCACAATGTCGCGCGATCCCCAGCGGGCCGCCGCCTTTAAGGTCTTGAAGCAACCGCATACCCCCTCGGTATTGGTGGAGCTGGGGTATATGAGTAATTCCAAAGATGAGGGTCAAATGACCACAGCCGCATGGCAAAAGCAGGTGGCAGGCTCTATCAGTGCCGCAGTAGAGGCGTATTTTGCTAAGAGAACGGCGGAACACCCTTGAACAACAGAGCAATAGCTGACGACGTACCGCCACATTAAGTGTTAATGTCACTACGCCCGCGGGCCCGCTTGCTGCAGTGCGGCAAACGCGATAAGCCTCGCTGTCAACGAATGGATTTTCGCCCCTAATGCGATCGCCAACGCTACCGCCACCGGCAGCGCCCAAAAAGAGAAAGAAACGGCGCAAAAGCCTGCTCCTCAGTTTCCTGGGGTTCGGGTTCGCGACGTTTGTTCTAGTGTTTGTCGTTGCCTCTGCCGGCGCGGGCTATTTGCTGTGGCAGGCGTCAAAGGATCTGCCCGATTACGAAAGCTTGGCGAAGTATGAGCCGCCGGTCATGACACGCATTCATGCGCATGACGGCTCGCTCATTTCTGAATTCGCGCGCGAGCGACGTATTTTTGTGCCAATCAATACCGTGCCCAAGCGCGTGCTCGGTGCTTTTCTATCGGCCGAAGACCGCAGGTTTTATGAGCACGGCGGCATCGATATCCAGGGTATCGGCCGTGCAGTCTACGCCGCGATCGAAGCCAAGCTGCACGGCTCCCGCAAGCGCGCGCAGGGTGCATCGACGATTACCCAGCAAGTTGCCAAGAACTTTCTACTCACCAACGAGCGGTCCTTTGAACGCAAGATCAAAGAAGCCATTCTGGCGGTCAGAATCGAGCACGCCTACAAGAAGGACAAGATTCTCGAATTGTACCTTAACGAGATCTATCTAGGTCTCAACTCTTACGGCGTCGCTGCTGCCGGTCTCACCTATTTCAACAAAGAGCTGAAAGACCTCGACATTGAGGAGGCGGCCTATCTTGCCGCGCTGCCAAAGGCACCGAACAACTATCACCCGTTCCGCGCTAAAGAAAAAGCCACTGAGCGGCGCGACTGGATCATCGGCCAGATGGCCGAGAACGGCTACATCACTGCCGCAGAAGCCACGGCTGCCAAGAAAAAGCCGCTGACCGTCAACTTGCGCCAGACCGGCGCCCACATCTCAACGGCTGAGTTCTTCGCCGAAGAAGTGCGCCGCACCCTGTTGGGTCAATATGGCGAAGACAAGCTCTACGGTGGCGGGCTGTCAGTCAGAACGACACTTGATCCGAAGTTGCAGCAGACGGCGCGCCGCGCGCTGATTGATGGCCTTGTCGTTTTTGACCGCAAGCAAGGCTGGCGCGGCCCGGTTTCAAAGATCGATATTTCGGGCGACTGGGGCGTGGCGCTCGGCGCAATCGAGAGCCCCATTGATATCGCCCCCTGGCGGCTCGGCGTTGTGCTCGATGCGCAAAAGGACAAAGCCGTCGTCGGCTTGAAGCCTATTCGCCAGCAGGATGGCACGCTCGTCAAAGAGCGCGAGGCTGTTGAAGTTGCGCTTGAAGAGTTGAAGTGGGCGAAGGTGCCGGTCAAGAAGACGACACCAGCAGCCGCGAGCGATCTTCTGACGGCGGGCGACGTCATCTACATCGCCCCCAAAGACCCGAACAATCTGACCGGCGCGTGGTCGCTGATGCAGATCCCGGAAGTGGGCGGCGGCCTCGTGGCTATGGACCCGCACACAGGGCGCGTTCTGGCGGTTGCTGGCGGGTTCTCTTTCGCCATGAGCCAGTTTGACCGCGTCATCCAAGCCAAGCGCCAGCCCGGCTCGTCGTTTAAGCCGTTCGTTTACGCGGCCGCCATCGACAACGGTTACAAGCCAACGTCCATTGTGCTTGATGCACCGATTGAGATTGAGCAAGGTCCGGGCCAAGAAATCTGGAAGCCGGATAACTATGAGAAGAAAGAATCGGCGGGCCCAGCAACTCTGCGCTTTGGCGTTGAGCATTCGCGCAACCAGATGACGGTGCGATTGGCGCAAGATCTCGGCATGCCGATCATCACCGAATACGCCAAGCGCTTTGGCATCTACGACGATCTGCTGCCCGTGCTGTCTATGTCGCTTGGTGCGGGCGAGACCACGCTGTTAAAATTGGCAACCGGCTATTGCATGCTGGCGAATGGCGGCAAGCAGGTGAAGTCAACATTGATTGACCGCATTCAAGACCGCTGGGGCCGGACCGTTTGGCGTCATGATGAACGCCAGTGCATGGGCTGCATGGCCGAGAAATGGGCCAATCAGGCCGAGCCTGATCTCATTGATGATCGCAAGCAGATCATCGACCCGCACACTGCTTATCAGTTGACCTCGATCATGGAAGGTGTTGTGCAGCGCGGCACCGCCACCGTGATTAAGGAAAAATATCTGCCGAACACACCGATCGCGGGCAAGACCGGCACCACGAACGAAGAAAAAGATACCTGGTTCATTGGCTATACGCCGGACATGGTCGTTGGTGTTTTTGTCGGATACGATACACCCAAGCCTATGGGTAAGGGCAATACCGGTGGCGCGGTTGCTGCTCCCATCTTCGGCGATTTCATGAAGGAAGCCCTGGCTGACAAGCCGCCAGCCCCCTTCCGGATTCCGCCGGGCCTCAAATGGTTCCAGGTTAATCTCAAAACTGGGTTGAGAACGGCGAGCACCGATAGCGGCAATTCCATCCGCGAATACTTCAAGCCAACGGAAGAGCCAGATGATGCTTACTCTGTGATTGGCATCGCGGGCACCGCCGAAGCGTCAGCTCCAGCAAATGGTGCGCCTGGCCCAGACAATGGGATGGCGCCGCCGCCATCGGTGGCTGGTGCCAACAATACGCGCTACGCGCCCGGTCAATCGCAGTGGTAGCCTGAAAATTGCCTTTTAACGGTTTGGGCTCTGAACGGCTGCGGCGGTTCAAGCGTTTACAGCGGGCATTGCCGTCACTATATGTCCCATCTCATCTTTGATTTGTTGCTGTTGAGAAGTCCCGTCTCAAATGCGGGGCGTTGCGGTTTCTGGAGGTTGCCATGCGCGCAGAAGCGCAAAAATTGTCGGACGATATCAAGGAGGCGTTTGTCCTCCTGAGGAGGTCGCTTTGACTGGGATACCGCGGATGAGCGTTTAGGCGCACTCAACGCCAAGGCCGAGGATCCATCCCTTTGGAATGACCCAAGGGCCGCGCAGAAGGTGATGCGTCAGCGCCAGTCGCTTGAGCGCTCTGTCAACGACTTCAAAAAACTGGCTCGCGACTACGATGACGCGCTGACCTTGATCGAACTTGGCGAAGCCGAGGGTGATGAGGGCAGCATCTCGGAAGGCGAGACCGCCTTGAAACGAATCGACAAGGAGGCGCACCGCCGCTCGGTCGAAGCGCTGCTTTCTGGCGAAGCCGACGGCATGAACACGTATCTTGAAGTGCATGCGGGCGCTGGCGGCACCGAGAGTCAGGATTGGGCCTCGATGCTGGCGCGCATGTATATGCGCTGGGGCGAGCGGCGCGGCTTCAAAGTTAAACTCATTGACCAGAGTGATGGCGAAGAAGCTGGCATCAAATCGGCGACGATTGAGATCGAGGGTGACAACGCATTCGGCTGGTTGAAAACGGAATCGGGCGTGCACCGCCTGGTTCGCATCTCGCCCTATGACTCGAACGCGCGCCGTCACACCTCGTTTGCGTCCGTCACTGTTTATCCGGTGATCGACGACACCATTGATGTCGAGATCAATATGTCAGATGTAGATATTTCGTTCGCGCGCTCGTCCGGCGCTGGCGGCCAGCACGTCAACAGAACCGAGTCCGCCGTGCGGCTTGTGCACAGGCCGTCCGGCATCGTGATCTTTGCGCAAGAGCAGCGCTCACAGCACCAGAACAAAGACATCGCCTTGAAGCGGCTAAAAGCGCGTCTTTATGAGATGGAATTGAAAAAGCGCGAGGCCAAGGCTAACGCCGATCAGGCGGCAAAAACGGACATCGGCTGGGGTCATCAGATCCGGTCTTATGTTTTGCAGCCCTATCAGCTTGTCAAAGATTTGCGCACCGGCGCGACATCGACAGATCCCGATGAAGTGCTTGATGGCGCCATCGATCCGTTCGTCGAAGCCGCGCTGTCTCAGCGCATCAAGGGCGGAACGTCTGACGTGGTGGTGGACGATTTGGATTAAGCTGCCGCGACAATCATGGCGTGGGATCTTGGCGTTCAACGTTGGAAAGCAGCGCACGCAGCATGGGTGAGTGAAATTCCCGCCTGTAGAGAACATAAGTGACGACGATGGTCGCG
>JAYTQI010000467.1:0-6506 GCA_043746825.1 Hyphomicrobium sp.
ACCCGCAGCCACTCAATTAACAGTCGAGCCGCTCTACCATTGAGCTACGCCCGCACCGCGACCGGTCCGCCCCACACAGGCGGGCCGATTCGCGTTAAAACTATACGCGATCAGGCGAATGAAATCTGAATAGAGAGTTACTGAGCTTCGGTTGTTGCTGCTATTGAAACAGCTCGGCAACACCTTGGCTCTAGCGCTGCCAATACCCTTTCCATTGCCTCGAAACCGGATGCGCCATAGCCAGCGCCACCACGTTGCGCGCCAGCGTCCCGTTGTCTGTTCGGCGGTGATCTTCCATCCAAGCCGCGTGCGCCGCGTATTGGTGCAGATGTTGCGGGCTCACATGATGGTGCTGCCCGTCAACCATCCGGCGAAGGCGAGCTAAAAAGCTCTCGGCTTGGTTCGTGCAGGCACCATTGAGGCTATAGGCCTCGGAATGGTTGATCCGCATGGTGTTGAACTTGGCGTGCAGCGCGTCCCAATGGCTGGCTTCGTCGGCATGAACTGTTGAGCCGGGACGCACGACTTTCGCAACGAAATCGACGCCATCGGCTTCTTGCTTGGTCACAGTGGTAAGCGTCCGGCCTTGACGTTCGCGGGCGATAACAACCACGCGGCGCTTGCCGGTTTGGTTCTGAGCAAGGCGGCGGTCAATACGGTCTGCTTTAAGGTTTGCGGGCCGGATATGGCCGCCAAAATATGCGCCGTCCACTTCGATGGTTCCGGACACGTCCATGCCTTTGATCTCGGAAAACATGGCTTCGCGAAGTTTGTGAGCCAGCACGAAAGCCGTCTTGTGCTGGCAATTGAGGTCACGGGCGAGTTGGAGAGCCGAGATGCCCTTCGCACCGTTGATGACGATGACGATAGCGGCCAACAGATCGGTGAAGCTCATCTTGCGGCTGGCGAAGATCGTGCCCGACGTGACCGAATACTTGTGATAGCAAGCGGGGTTCGCGCACTTGAAACGCTTCTTGTTGTCGATCTCATAAGATTTCTGACAATCGCACTTTGGGCAAACCGGTTTGCCGTTCGTATCCGGCCACCGCATTTGCTTGAACAACTCTCGGGCCTTGTCCTCGCCCATGCGAAAGACTTCGAAGAGCGAGATGCTCCGAGCCTTTGCAGAGAGGAGGAAGTGGGTGGCCATGATCTCACAAAGTCAACTAATTTAGTTGACCTAAGCTGTAATAGCTTATTATGGGTGATGTCAACTAAAAAAGTTGACGAAAGCGAAAATAATTGTAATGTCATGGAATGAGCCCTGAACAGGTGAGAGCGGCAAGGAACTGGCTGGCGTGGACGCAGGCTGAGCTTGCCGAAAAGGCAAAAGTCGGCCTGTCCACGGTCAAAGACTATGAGAGCGGCAAGAGAACGCCGATTGCCAATAATATTGAGGCAATTCAGAAAGCGCTAGAATCCGCTGGCGTCACATTCGGTAATGCGTCTGTGAGTGGGCCAATAGCTCACGCAGCCACATGAAACAGCGACTTGCAATAAACTGTGGAATCATTTGGAATGTGAACGCGCGAAGCAAGACTAGGTGGTATGCTTCGCGCATCTTTAAGCCCTCATGTTGAGGGGAGCCGGTAACAACCGGGTGTGTTGCCAAGACACGCGAACCTCCTTTCTTCATGCGCCGGATCAGACGCGGGTTAGAGATGACCGGAGCTAGAGACTCCGGATGGGTGCGGGGCGGTGAGCCTACTAAAAACGTAGGACTGGCCCACCAACCCCTAGGTGCTAAGCTGCTTCAACAGCCGCACCGTTCGTTATGGAAGGCCTCGCGGCAATGCCTGCGGGGCCTTCTGACTTTTCGCTAGCCCGATACCAAAGACCTTCCGCTTTCTTGTAGAGCTTCCCTTCATTCCGGTTTAGCTCGTTTGTCACCGAGGCTATGGACGTAATTCTTGGGTCCAGCGATGAAACCCTTTTGGCTACCTCAGAAATCGGCAAGCCCGGACGGTTAGTCATCACTTGTTGAACAGCAATACGAACAGCGCCGCGCTCAACTCGGGTGATTGTCCCGCTTGGCCTGTCTTGTAAGCGCTCATCTTGGGGTTTGCCTGCATCAATAGCGCCCGATGGCACTTCGTCGGCAGCAGCTTTCAGGATTCTATCGCGGGTTGCCGATGCACCGTCCCTAAAACCCCGAGAATAGGATTCGCGAACTTTTTCAGCCAGCATGGCGATGATGTCGTCAAGGTTTTGCGGCGCGCTCATTGGAATCACCTGTTTCCGACTAAGGCTTATCCAATACTCCCAAATGACGGCCACGAGACCATCCCAACATCCCAATCCACAGGATTAGTTGTTGGGTTGTTTTGTGCCGGTTTGGACTCTCAATGTTCCTTGTCCCACTTGCTACCGAATGCCGTACCTGATGCCGTTCGGCATCCGCAATTCGCCCGGCACTGGCACCATTCTTGGCAAGGATAGCGATGACGAACTTACAACCGGCGGGAATTTTCTGACCATTGTGGCCGGATTTGGCGAGGACAAGATTCACGGTAGCAATAACCTGATTTATCTCGATAAGCTTTACGGCGGCGATGACGACGATACGATCTTCTGGTCCCCAGGCGAGAACATCATTCATGGCGGTCAGCCGCAACTGCCCTATGTGCAAGATGGCTTCGATACCGTCGATTACTCGGGTGCCGGAAAAGTCCACATCATCAGTACGCAACACGCTGTCGAACACAAAGTTGCGAACTACCTTGCGGCGTTTGAGAGTGGATCGGATCAACTCTTCTCTATCGAGCAAGTCGCATGGGACAAGCACAGCGACGAGATCATTGCTGGCGAGGGCGTCGATCTCTTAGAGCGCCCGCTGGAGCTCGATCTAAAGGGCCAAAATGGCAGTGGCCATGGCGATCAACTCGGATTGTCGGATAGCGCCGCACCGCTCATCATTAACGCCGCCAGCGATACGTTGACATCGGTTCAAACGGTGGCCAACTCGGGTTTAGATGCCGGCTATTGGCTGCAATCGTTGGAATGGGTCATAGGTTCGAGCGCAGATGACTCAATCTATACGGGCAAGGAAATGCTCGGGGCAGAGGGCGGCGATGGCAATGACATCATCGATGCGCGGCTCGCGACAGCCTTCAGCGGCTTGAGCCCAGACGGTTATGATGCCGAACTCTATGGCGGACAGGGTAACGACACAATTGTCAGCGGCCCAGGCCGCACCGAAGCCTTTGGCGGTAAAGGCAGCGACCGCTTCATCCTGTCCACGATGTCGAGCGGTAATGGAACTGTTGAATTCGTGATCAAGGACGCGGGCACAGACGACAAGCTCTACGTGCCATACAATTTTTTCAAAGAAATCCACGGCGATTACCAAGGTTCCCAATTGTTTCAACTCTCTGGTGCTGTGTTCAAAATCGACGACGTAGATACGGCGTCATTTTTCGATTGGGGTGCCGGCAAAATACCTCGTGATCAAATTCACGGAGACATCGATTTTACGGGCATTATCTACTATGAGCTCGACGGCCCAGATCTTGTCATCAGACTTGCTCAGGGCCACGCAGAGGAGTTCATTGACGATGCAGGCGCAGACGGAACCTTTCACTATCTTTTTAATGTTTTCGACTCCGGCACGGACACCACAATTCGCGTGTCGAACTGGAGTGAGGGGGTTCTTGGCATTTCATTTCCACTGACATTTGACAACCAAACCTTTGCGGAGGCAGGAGGATTTCCCGATTACCCTGGCCGCCGCTCTACCGTCAGTGATCAAACCGGTTCTGGCCGGTTCATCGACGGATTGGACGCCCGGCCAGATGCCTATGTGCCGAAGGAATTTCAGAAAACAACCGCGTTGGCTGCCCGTGCAGCCGCGCTCAGTTCCCGCCCGACAAACGGCGACGACGTCTTAAGCATCTCCAATATTGGATCACGTAAAATAAATGGCCTTGCAGGAAATGATGACATCACCGGAAGCGATGCCGGCGACATCATCGATGGCGGAACCGGCAATGACATCATGCGCGGTGGCAAGGGCAACGACACATATTTTGTCGATTCTATCGGCGACCGGGTGATCGAGGACGCGCGCGGCAGCTTCGACGACATTTATGCGAGCGTCGACTACACCCTTCCCGACTACGTCGAACATCTGACCTTAACCGGAACCGCCATCCACGGCTCCGGCAACAGCGCCCGCAATACTATCGTTGGCAACGCTTCAAACAACATCCTTGAGGGTGGCGCAGGCAATGACACCCTGGCTGGCAATGAGGGTGATGATATCTTGTATGGCGGCACTGGCAGCGACGGCTACGTTTATGCCATCGGCGATGGCCACGACACCATTATTGATGGGCCTGGCGCGGCCGGAGACGATGATGTTCTCGTGCTGGCAACTGGTATAACGGCGCAAAATTTTCAATTTATCCGCAATCCGCTTTCGCGAGACAATCTCATTATAAGGTTCGTTGATGGCGGCGATCTAACAATCAAAGACTATTTCAAAGGAAATGGATCCGGCATCGAGCACCTAGAATTTGCCAACGGCCAGAAATGGGATCACACAACATTCATCCAGAAGGCTGCCGCCGCCATTGTCACGTCGAACAGAGCGCCTATTGCGCTGGCCGACTCTTACGTCCATGCTGGCGACGGCCCGTTCACGGTATCAGCGTTAGCGCTGCTCGATAACGACAAGGATCCCGACGGCGACAAGCTGCATATTTCAGCAATTTCAGGTATAAGCCAGGGCAGCGTCACCATTGATGCAAAAGGTGATCTCCGGATCACACCGGCATCCAACGCCCAAACGAACATCAGCTTTACTTACATGGTCTCGGACACGCATGGCGGCTCGGCCTTCGCGACAGCAGATTTTTCCCTTATTCACAACACCGCTCCTGTCATCGCTTCCGCGACCTTTGCGGCCGTCAACCAGGACAAGGACGCATTAGGCCGTCTTGTTGCGAGCGACGCTGACGGCGACACACTCGGCTATCATCTTGCAAGCGGACAAGCGCCGCACAAGGGCAGCGTTGTTTTTGGAACAAATGGCGCCTTTACCTATCGCCCCAACCATGGCGCAACCGGCCATGACAGTTTCTCGGTCGAGGTTGCCGACGGCCTTGGCGGTGTTGCGTCCAAGAATTTCGATTTCAACATCATACCAAGCAAGCCCATCGTTATCACCCCGCCGCCATCTCCACATTTTTTCACTGGAACTGATAACCATGACGTTCTGACGGGCACGGATGGCAACGACACGTTTTATGGAAAACATGCTGGCGATACACTCATCGGCAAGGCGGGCAATGATGTCTTCTTGGTCAACGGCAGCCTAGATGGCACGGACCTCATTTATGGCGGTGCCGGATATGACATCGTGCGCGGCAGTGCCGGTAACGACGTCATCAACGTCACCTCGAATCTTGCCAATCTGAGCAGCATCGAAGCCATAGAAGGGCTCGGCGGGAATGCTGATGTCATTGCTGCCACGGCAGGTAATGACATCCTCGATTTTTCGAAAATCACGATCTCTGGCATCGAGCTTATCGATATGGGTGCGGGTGACGATATCGTCAGAGGCTCGAAAGGGAACGACACGCTCCGTGGCGGAGCCGGCCGCGATACCTTCATCTTTGGGCACGGCGGCGGTAAGGATGTCATCGTGGATTTTCATTCAACAGGCTATTTTGCCGGCCCGAACGATGTTCTTGATCTGAGAAGTGCTGGAATGACAGATTTTGCTATTCTTGCAGACCATATGCAGCAGGCCGGTGCCGACGTCCTGATCACTATCGATGGCTCTACGTCAGTCAGACTCAAGAATGTCGATATCTTCACGCTGCAACTCGACGATTTTAAATTTTATTGAGCTGGACGGTCTGTGCCTCACTGATAGATGGCGCGGGCATCGCATGATTGGGCTTGGCCACGCCGCTTGCTTGTGCTGAAATTGCGGAATTGATGTATCCAATGCACGCGGACCGGCGGACATGGCGAAGTTGGCACGATCATTCTCACGCTTGCTGTGGCTCGGCATTGCGCCGGGTCTCGCCGTATCAATGGCGGGTGCAGTGGGGGCGCACGCAGTAGAAACGGTGGCAGCAGCGCCCCCCTGCACACTTGAGCCGGGCCCGATCCATACTGTAACTCGTGTTTTAGATGGTGAGACGGTCGCACTCGATGACGGCAGCGAGGTTCGCCTTATTGGTGCCCTTGCGCCACGCGCGCGCGATGGTGATGCAGCGGAAGGTACTTGGCCCCCTGAGAACGAGGCCATCGCCGCCCTCAAAGCTCTAGTGCTGGGACATACTGTCAAACTGACCTATGGCGGCCAACGTAGCGACCGCTATGGCCGCAGCGTTGCACATCTCTTCGCCGACAAAGATGGTGAGAGCGTTTGGGTGCAAGGCGAGCTCCTCAAAATGGGCCATGCGCGCGCCTACGGGCTGTTTGATAATTTCGCCTGCGCCCATGAACTCCTTGAGCACGAAATGCTGGCACGTAACGCACATCTCGGTTTATGG
>JAYTQI010000468.1:0-15434 GCA_043746825.1 Hyphomicrobium sp.
TTTAACCGGAAAAGCCCAGTTTTGGGCGGTTGAAGAGGGCATCGTAAAGGGCGTTTCAGGGTAAACGCCAAGCGGCTCAAATCACGGCCTGCAACACGCTGAAATGACGCACATTTTTCGACTAAAAAAGACCCCATTTGAGCACCGATTTGTTGCGGCTTTTCAGGGCGTTTTGTGCTATAAAATTCTCTTGAATTTTGCACGTCAAAGACAGGTCAAAAATGAGCCCGCAAAGCGCCAAAATTCCCCCTCCCGATGACTACGGCGAAGACAGCATCAAGATGCTGAAGGGCCTCGACGCGGTCCGCAAGCGCCCGGGCATGTACATCGGCGACACCGACGACGGCTCGGGTTTGCACCACATGATTTACGAGGTCGTCGATAACGCCATCGACGAAGTTTTGGCGGGCCACGCCAAGTCTTGCCAGGTGACGCTGAACCCCGATGGCTCGTGCACGGTGCGCGACGACGGCCGCGGCATTCCCACCGGCATCAAAAAGGACGACGATAACGATCCCAAGCGCTCGGCCGCTGAAATTGTTTTCACTGAGCTGCACGCCGGCGGCAAGTTCGACCAGAATTCCTACAAGGTCTCGGGCGGCCTGCACGGCGTCGGCGTCTCGGTGGTCAATGCGCTCTCGAGCTGGCTGCGTTGCCGGATCTGGCGCGAGGGCAAAGAGCACGCCATCGAATTCCGCCACGGCGTACCGGTTGCGCCGCTGAAAGTTGTAGCTGACGGCAACGGCGGGCGCGGTACGGAAGTATCGTTTTTGCCGAGCAGCGAAACCTTCCACAACGTCATGGAGTTTGACTACACAACGCTGGAGCACCGCCTGCGCGAACTGGCGTTTTTGAATTCGGGCGCAAAGATCTTGCTGGCGGACAAGCGCCACGCCGACGTCAAGTCGGAAGAGTTCATGTATGAAGGCGGCACCTCCGCGTTCGTGCGCTATCTCGACCGCTCGAAAACTCCGCTCGTTCCCGAACCGATCATGATCCGCTCAGAAAAGGATGGCATCATCGTCGAGGTCGCGCTGTGGTGGAACGACAGTTATCACGAGACGGTGCTGTGCTTCACCAATAACATTCCGCAGCGCGACGGCGGCACGCATTTGGCCGGTTTTCGCGGCGCGCTGACCCGCATCGTCAACAAATACGCCGAAGACAGCGGCATCACCAAAAAGGAAAAAGTCGCTCTGACCGGCGATGACGCGCGCGAAGGTTTGACGTGTGTGCTTTCTGTCAAAGTGCCGGACCCGAAGTTTTCATCGCAAACTAAGGACAAGCTGGTGTCGTCCGAAGTCAAACCTGTTGTCGAGAACGCGGTTGGCGAAAAGCTCGGGCAGTTTTTTGAAGAACATCCGCGCGAAGCCAAGATCATCGTCGGCAAGATCGTCGAAGCCGCGATCGCACGCGAAGCTGCCCGCAAAGCCCGCGATCTAACGCGCCGCAAAGGCGCACTCGACGGCCTGCGTTTGCCGGGCGGCTTGGCGGAATGCCAAGATCGCGACGCCTCGAAAACAGAACTCTTCATCGTCGAAGGCGACTCGGCTGGCGGTTCCGCAAAGCAGGGCCGCAAGCGCGAGTTCCAGGCCGTGCTGCCGATCCGCGGTAAAATCCTCAACGTCGAGCGGGCGCGCACCGACAAGATGCTCTCATCCGAGCAGGTCACCAACATCATCGGGGCGCTGGGCACCGGCATTGGCCGCGATGATTTCAAGATCGACAAGCTGCGCTATCACAAAATCATCATCATGACCGACGCCGACGTCGATGGCGCCCACATCCGCACGCTGCTGTTGACGTTTTTCTACCGCCAGATGCCGGAGCTGGTCGAGAAGGGCCACGTCTACATCGCGCAGCCGCCGCTTTACAAAGTGGCGCGCGGAAAATCTCATACGTATTTGAAAGACCAACGCGCACTTGAGGATTTTCTCATTGATCAGGGCCTCAACGAAGCCGTCTTGACCTTAGGCGATGGCACAGAACGCGCGGGCCGCGATTTGCGCGATATTGTTGAGCAGGCGCGCCAAGTCACGAGCGGCCTCAATGGCCTGCATTCGCGCTATTCGCGCGCGGTTGTCGAGCAGGGCGCGATTGGTGAGATTTTTGATCCCGCTCTCCTACATTCTGCCGAGAAGGCCAACGCGGCGGCAGCAAAGATCGCCGAGCGGCTGGACGAGAACGCTGAAGAAATGGAAACCGGCTGGGAAGGCCGTTACGGCAACGACGGCTACATCTTCAAGCGCATGGTGCGCGGCGTCACCGAAGTCCACGTCCTCGATAAGGCGTTACTCGGTTCGCTGGACGGGCGGCGTCTGCATGAGCGCCACGGGCATTTGCATGAAATCTACAGCAAGGCCGCCAAGCTGCGCCGCAAGGATAAGGTCGAGGTCATTAAGGGCCCGCGCTCGCTGCTGGACGCTGTCTATGACGTTGGCCGTAAGGGCGTCGAGCTGCAACGCTACAAAGGTTTGGGCGAGATGAACCCCGAACAGCTGTGGGAAACGACGCTCGATCCCAGCATCCGCACGCTGCTGCAGGTGAAAGTCGGCGACATCGCGGAAGCGGATGAGATTTTCTCCAAGCTCATGGGCGATGTGGTGGAACCACGCCGCGAGTTCATCCAGCAAAATGCGTTGAACGTGTCGAATTTGGATGTTTGATGAGTGGGATGTCATTCTCGGGCTCGTCCCGAGGATGCATTTATCCGCTAGGTTCTGAATTTGAGACGTGATGGATCCTCGGAATAAATCCGAGGATGACAATTGAGCAAGTGAGTTGGGTTTCGGACGTGGTTTGTGGCACGATAATACGACTTATGCGGCCTTGCCCAATCTTCGCCATCGAGCATATCATTGACGAATAAATACAGGAGATCACCGATGCATGGCGACGTCATTTCGGGGATTGAAGTTACCAACATCTCGCGGCACGGGCTTTGGTTGCTCACCGCAGCGGGTGAGCGTTTTTTGGCATTCGATGACTTCCCTTGGTTCCGCGATGCACCCGTCGGCCATATCGTCAATGTGCAGGAGCCGTCGCCCGGGCACTATTATTGGCCGGACCTTGACGTTGATCTCAGTTTGAAAATCATCGAGCACCCGCAGGATTACCCGCTGAGGTCCGGCGGCGCAGGCGGTGGCAAGACGGGATGATACTTCTGACATGGGCGATGTGGTGTAACCACGCCGCGAGTTCATCCAGGAGAATGCGCTGAATGTTTCGAATTTGGATGTGTGATGGGCAAGAATAAGTTGTGCGACTTAAAGTGGTTGCAGGTGACGGATGAACCTAGCGGGGTCGAATACGCACGTGACGCAGGCTTGTTCTATGTACGTGTTTCGGGCGACGATCTCACGACAAGAGTCCATGGTCCGGCAAGCCTGATAGTTGGTTCCGTTGACGGAACGGTACGGCAGCTACTGCGAGAACTTAGAAGTTCAAAATAATGTATCGCGTTCTTTCACACCGTCATCCCGGCGCCCTCAATGCGCGGCTGCGCTTTGAGGGGACTAGGCCGAGACCCATCCAGGCCAGCAATTCAAGCATGCTCTGACACGATCATGATTGCTGCGATGAAAATCTATTGACGCTTGGACGGATCCCGTCCGCCGGATCCGCTCGCCTTCAGCGAGCGGCGGCCTTATCTATACCGCCGCTTCAGCACGCACTCATCGCCGTCCCAGTAGCGGCGGCGGCCGCAATCGCTGGCGTAGACCCGCGAGCGGTGGCTGTAGCCGTAGCTGTAACCTTCATGATGACGGCGGTCCCAGGCTAAGGGCACGCTCGGATCGGCCACGATATCGCGCAGCCGCAGCGCCTGATCATCGTTGTCATAGGCTTGAGCCTGACCCGTGCTGAGGGCCATCAACAAAGGCAGAGCAGCGATTGCAGCAACTTTCGAAATGTTCATGTCCGGTCTCCTGTCGCCCGCAACACCGGCGCGGCATGTCTTCGGTTAACATATAGGGGGAACAGCCGCACTCCAAGATTGCTTGCCGGGGCAACTGTTATTTGACCGGGCATTAAATCTGCGCGCGATGACTGGCAAGGCACTTTGAAGAAAAGTACGGTGAATTGCATCCTGCGACTGGTTTGGTCTGGTAGCTCTCGTTTCAAGACTCAGCAAAACTTACCCCCCCCCTGCAATTCAATGCTCCCAGCCCCATAGTTAACCAGACCTTAGCTTGCCTCCACTAATTGTAAGCATTGCCGCGCGGCCCGTGGGAGGACGTGCGAGCAAAATCTTAAGCAGCGTTTTGCGGTGCTGTCCTGTGTTGCGTGGGAATGTGCGGGCGTAATGGGTTTGTTCCGGCGTAAATATACCGGTCCTGGGGGACTGCAAGCGGGTGCTACCCCGCAGCCGATGAGCGTGCCGCCGCCGTTGCCGGGGCCGTTCCACATTTTCTCTCAATATATGCCGCGTGGCCCGTTCGGGCAGTTCCACGCCCAGCCGTCGCCGTTTGCGCATGTGCCAGCGTCCGAGCCAGATCCACCAGCAGCCTACATCCCCAAAGCCCATCACGGCTTTATCCGCCGCGCCTATCACCGCTTGCCGTTTAAATACCGCCTCGCGGTGGCTGTGCCGGCCTTAGGCCTGGGCCTGGCCTCGCTTAGCTTTGCGGGATTGATGGTTTATTACACCGTGACGTTCCCACATCCCCTCGCCATGCGCAACAAAGAGCGGGCGCCCGTCATTCGCATTCTCGCGCGTGACGGCTCAGTGCTCGCCGAGCGGGGTGCTGCTGCAGAATACATGCCGTTTGATTTGCTTCCCGGCCACGTCACGGCAGCGGTCGTCGCCACGGAAGACCGGCGCTTTTTCGATCACCACGGCCTTGATCCCATGGGACTGGCGCGGGCTGTGTTCGCCAACTTGCGGGCTGGACGATTTGCCCAGGGCGGCTCGACGCTGACGCAGCAGCTCGCCAAGAACTTGTTTTTAACTGCGGATCGCACGCTCGCCCGCAAAGTTGAAGAGCTGGCGCTGGCGCTGTGGTTGGAATTGCGGCTCACCAAGCACGACATCCTGGAGCTATATCTCAACCGGGTTTATTTCGGCGGTGGGGCTTATGGGATTGAAGCCGCGAGCAAGCGCTATTTTGACCGGTCGGCGCGTGAATTGACCTTGGGCCAGGCGGCGTTGATCGCAGGGCTCTTGAAAGCCCCTTCGAAATACTCGCCAGCTTCCAGCCCCGGCGCGGCGCGGGAGCGCTCGCACGTCGTGCTGGCCAAAATGGTGGAAGCGGGTGCCATCAGCAAGGCGGACGAACGCAAGGCGCTGACTGAGCGCATCATCTTTGCCGAGCCGAAATCGTTGAAAGACCCAAGCGGCGTCGAGTACGCCATCGATTTCGTGCTCGAGCGCTTGCCGCCTCTGGTTGGTGGCGGACATTCTGAAATCGTCGTGGAAACAACACTGGATGCAAATCTGCAGCGCAAGGCCAATGAGATTGTCGCGCGGGGGCTGGCCCGTCAGGGTGAAGTATTGGGTGCGAGCCAGGCGGCGGTGGTGGTCTTGGATACCGATGGCGGCATTCGGGCGTTGATCGGCGGGCGCAGTTACGCTGACAGCCAATATAACCGGGCTGCAAAAGCCCGCCGTCAGCCGGGCTCGGCGTTTAAGCCGTTTGTGTATCTCGCCGCGCTCGAAGCGGGCCTGACGCCGGATTCGATCACCTACGATTTGCCGCTGAGCATCGACGGCTGGGCGCCGCGCAATGATAACGGCCAGTTTATCGGCGAGATCACCCTGCGCCGCGCCTTGGCGCAGTCGGTCAACACGGTGGCGGTGCGCCTCAACCAACAAGTTGGGCATGGGCGCGCCATTGCGGTGGCGCGGCGGCTTGGCATCAAATCCGATTTGCGGGAAGGGCCGTCGCTGGCGCTGGGAACGTCGGAAGTCTCATTGCTGGAGCTGACTGGCGCCTACGGCGTCTTCGGCAACGGCGGCATCGGCATCGAGCCGCATGCGATCCGTCGCGTGCGAATGAGCTCAGGCCGCGTGCTGTTTGCGCGCGATATGCCTAAATCTGATCAGATCATCGATCCGGTGAATGTCGGCGCCATGAACGACATGCTCAACGCAGCCCTTGTCGCCGGCACTGGCAAGCGCGCGGCCATCGCCAATCATCCAGCAGCCGGCAAAACCGGCACCACGCAAGATTTTCATGATGCCTGGTTCATTGGCTATACCGGGCATCTGACGGCGGGTGTTTGGATCGGCAATGACAACACCAAGCCAATGAACCGCGCCGTTGGCGGTGGACTGCCAGCTGAGATTTGGCGCGAACTCATGACTGCGGCGCATGAAGGCAAGGCGCCTTTAGCGCTTCCCGGTACAACGCGGCAGATGTCGTCGCCAACTAACGCACCGGTTGCGTCCGCGCCATTGCGGGCGATGCAGACGCCAGATATGGCCGCGAATACGCCGGCTGATATATTGCCGTGGCTGAAAAGTTTTGGTGCGCCGGCCTTGCAGCCAGTGCCGCCTGCGGTGCCTTTGCCACGCGCGCCGCAGCCGATGTTGGCCCGGCCGGTTGCGAGCGCACCGAAGGGAAAAAGCGTTGCGCCGGTCGCTAATGCGAGCGGTCATATCGTTGCCGGTCAGCCGCCGCCGTTATATCCGGCGGAAGCCATCAGCGAAGATTTCTTGGCCAAGGTGTTGGATGATACCGCTCCAACCCTGCCAGCCGAACAAGTCGCCGAAGACGCGCCACCGCCTGTTAAAGCCGAACGTCCACGCGGGATGATGTCACTAGGCGGGTGGTGGTAGGGGTTAGATGAGCCTCTGGCACACTTTACGCTGGATTCCCGTACGCACATCGCAAGAGGGCGAGTGCGTTCGAGGATGACGTTCGAGGAGGCGGGAGATGAAGGCCTGGCGGATGATGGTAGTTTAGCCGCCGTGCCCGCTCGCTGCGCCGTAGCGGTGGAGGTCGAGGCCGTAGACTTGCAGCCAGGCTTTGGCGGCGTCCAATTCGGGCATAGCTTTTTTGACGAGCGCCCAGAACTTCGGGCCGTGGTTCATCTCAGCGAGATGGGCAGCTTCGTGGGCCGCGACGTAATCGAGAATAAGCCGCGGAGCCAAAATCAAACGCCACGAGAACGACAGCACGCCGGTGGTCGAGCACGAGCCCCAGCGGCTGGTTTGATCGCGCACCGCAATGCGTTTGCAGCGCAGGGCTAATTTCTTGGTGTGTGCCGAGACACGAACTTCCAGATCGCGCTTAGCTTCGTCAAATAGCCATTGTTTGAGCCGCCCCGGCGCAGAGGCAAGTGGTCCCGGTACGCGGATTTCCGGTCTCTGCCCTGGCACCGCTACAACTGCGACGATGCGGGTCTCCTTGGTGGCGGTAAAAACAACCCGGTGCGGTTCACCACGCAGCGGCATGGCCGCGCCATGCTGAAAGGGCACGGGATCAGGCAGGCTATCGAGTCGCGCGCGTACCCAATCGATGTGGCGGGACAGGAACGTCCCGGCTTCATCGAGGTCGCACTGCAGAGGAAGCGTGACGATGACCGAGCGGCGGGTGCGGCTGACCCGCAGCGTCAAGCGGCGGGCACTCGGATGGCGGCGCACTTCCACGCGGGCGTGAATATCTTCCAGATTTGACGGCTGCCTCTTGGAAGACTTCGGCCCTCTGGTCTTCCGCATATCTTGTGACCCCCGGAAAAATAGTCTGACTTTGTTTCTGACGCTAGCTAAGTTGCTGTTGATGATGTGAAGGCTTCGCATTGAAATGCGCCCACAACGCGATCACGGTCTCCACCTAGCAAGGTTCGCTGCATGACTCTATAGAGAAACTAGCGATGTGTTCGTGTGCGGTTCAACTGTTGCGCGCGCGCCGCATATGGATTGCGTCGATTACGATAGAGATTTGTTCAAAACAGACACCACTTGATCAACGTCTGTGGTGAGTGGAATGTGGGTGATAAAGTTACCGTCCGCGCCCATAACAAATATGAAAGCCGAGTGATCGTAGGTGTAATCCTTCGGAGATTTTTCATCGGGAATTTTCTGATAGTAAACTCTGTAAGCCTTGGCAGCTGTTGCAATCTCTTCGACATTGCCGGTCAGGCCCACGAGCCGGGGATGGAAACTTTTCACGTATTGGGCTAGCGCCTCCGGCGTGTCGCGTTCCGCATCAAACGTGATGAACACCGGCGTAACGTTTTTGCCCTTATCCCCAAGCTTGTCGAGAGCCGCAGACATCACCTGCAAGCCAGAGGGACAAATGTCAGGGCAATGCGTGTATCCAAAGAAAACCAGCATGGGGTGGCCAAGAAAATCCTTGTCTGTGACGTGTTTGCCCGCCGTATCGGTGAGCGCGAACGGCCCGCCAACAAGGGCTTTGCCAGAAACGGCGGGGGCCTGGCTCACAGTCACGTTTTGCGGGGGCGCTGAAAAAATCAAAAAGGCTGCAGCGCCGCCAGCCAAAAGACCTGTTAACGCCAAGCCCAAATTGCGAACGTTCATGCTCATATTTCCCTAGTCAACGGCAAAACACATAAGTCTCGATTTTGGGCGAATGGGCAGGGCGGCGCAAGCCATGTTAGCGTAGCCTGCGGCGTCCGGTTACGAGACGAAGGGGACGGTATCGCGGAACCACCTAAATTGGACAGTCAAACGTGAGCACGCGGCGAACAACTCTCAGGCTTAAAGGTATCAGCAGCGAGCGTGAGAGCCAATTGCGCTTGCAAACCAGCGTCCGCTTGCGCTGGCTGGCGGTTCTCGGCCAGCTCATTGCGGTTGGTGTCGTCACAGGCATGTACGGCTTTCCGATGCCTGTTGGAAGCTGCCTCATTCTGATCTCGCTCTCAGCCTGGCTCAATGTGTTTTTGTCGATCCGTTATCCAGCCCGCCATCGCCTCAGCATCACGTTTGCAACCTCGTTATTAGCGTATGACGTTTTGCAGCTCGCGGGGCTGCTCTATCTGACAGGTGGCATCCAAAATCCGTTTATGATTCTTATGGTGGTGCCGGTAGCGGTATCAGCAGGAACCCTGCCAACACGATCAACAATTCTGCTTGGTCTGACAACGTTTGCCGCCGCCATATTTCTTGTGACGCAATATTATCCGCTGCCATGGTTTGAAGGCGAGCGGCTGGATTTGCCACGCCATTACAAGATGGGGATGCTGGCAGCGTTGGCCGCGACCACGGTTTTTATGGCGTTCTATACGTGGCGGATCAGCAAAGAGGCGCGGCAGATGTCGGCGGCCTTGGCGGCAACCGATATGGTGCTGGCCAGCGAGCAGCGCCTGCACGCGCTCGACGGGCTGGCGGCCGCTGCCGCTCATGAACTTGGAACTCCTTTGTCAACGATTGTTCTGGTCTCCAAGGAATTGCAGCGCGAGCTTGGCGGCAGCCGCTATGACGAGGATCTGGAACTCTTGCGCAGCCAAGCCGTGCGTTGCCGCGAGATCCTGCAAAAATTAACGCGCAAGCCCGACGAGCAAGATCCCATGCACACCAGCGTCTCGATCCGGGAGATTTTGGATGAATCGACCGCCGCCCACCGCGTGAGCGGCAAACGCATCAAGATCACCGCAAATCCTGTGATGGGAGCCGAGGACAAAGGCCGCGACGAACCCATCGGTGAGCGCCGCCCCGGCGTCATCTACGGGCTTGGCAATATCATTGAGAATGCCGTCGATTTTGCCAAATCCACGGTTGATATCGATGCCAAGTGGAGTGGCGCTGAAGTGGCAGTAACCATCTCTGACGACGGGCCGGGCTTTGCGCCTGAATTGATGGACACCATTGGAGAACCCTATATTTCAAGCCGCCGCTTCGATCCCAAAAAGCAGGGCGGTCATTCAGGGCTGGGGCTTGGCTTTTTCATCGCCAAAACCTTGCTGGAGCGTTCCGGCGCCTCGGTAACATATGCGAACCGTTCAGAGCCGGGCACGGGGGCGGTCATCCGCGTGGCCTGGACCCGGCCCGCGTTCGAGGCGCGCCTGATGAGCGAAACCGCGACGGAGGTCGCAAATCCCTGGTTTCCCGGCGTGTAAGCCCGTCAATTGTGCGAAAGTAACCCTACGAGCTTAAATTCCATGCAACAAACGGTTGCATGAGGGTAAGCCACGTAGAATTATATGCGCCGACCACATAACGCAGGGGCTGTGCGCGCCCCGGAGGACCAAGTGACGACAGAAGATCTTTCATTCCGGCCAGACGAACTCCCCGCAGACCGATCATTGATCATTGTCGATGACGACAGGGCATTTTTGCAGCGCTTGTCGCGTGCCATGGAATTGCGCGGCTTTGAAGTGCGCAGCGGCCACTCGGTGGCTGAGGGTATAGAGCTTATCCGCCAGAAAGCCCCGGCCTTTGCGGTCGTTGATATGCGTCTTGAAGATGGTACCGGCCTTGATGTCATCGCGGAACTCTCGCGTGCCCGCACCGACGCCCGCGCCATCGTTTTGACTGGCTACGGCAATATCGCGACGGCGGTGAGTGCGGTAAAACTTGGCGCCGTCGATTATCTCGCCAAGCCTGCCGACGCCGACGATGTGACGGACGCGTTACTGGCGGCAACAGACGAGAAGGCACCACCGCCGGAAAACCCCATGTCGGCTGACCGGGTACGCTGGGAACATATTCAGCGCGTGTACGAATTGTGCAATCGCAACGTCTCGGAGACGGCGCGCCGCCTCAACATGCATCGCCGCACGCTACAGCGTATCCTCGCCAAGCGCGCACCGAAGTAGGATTACACCGAAAGGATTATTCAGGATCACGCACTTTATGCAGCCGTTGCGCCGCGGCGCGGGCGAATTGCAGGGTGACGGCCTTGCGCCGCGCCCCGTTCAATCGCAACTCTGGCGCATCCCTGATAATCTCGCCGCCATAGCGATCGGCCAGGATAAGCCCGGTATCAGTGGGCAGGATGTCCATAGGAAACGACGGCGCGACCGCAAAGAACAGCCTGTCGCAATGATCGCGGTATTCCGGCCATTTCTGATCGGCGCAGAAATCAGAAATGCTCGACTTGATTTCAACGATCCAAATGTCGCCGCTAAGTCCGATGCCGCAGACGTCGGCCCGGCGGCTGTTGGCCAGCGTAAACTCCGCGATACTGGAGACGCCGTGGCTGGATAGCAGCCGCTGCACCCCGCGCAAAATGTCCGCCGCACCTGAGGAAACGTCTTCGGTTAACGGGCCGATCAAATCTTTGTTGTTTGGTTCGGATGCGTTGGTCATGCTGCCGCCATTATGGCGTTGAGATGTTCGACTTCAAGTCGCTTGCGGGGGCGGCGCGGTTTGCTTCCATTCGTTTCAGGCTGTCAACGCGACGGGGCTCGCAGTCGATGTACTTTTGGCGTGCCAAAAAAGACCGGGCGAATTCCTCAGACGCGGCGGTGCCGATTGCCGAAGCAAAATCGGGGGATGCGGCCAATGCCGAGGATGAAGTGACGACAAAAGTTGTCACCATCACGCCGTCGCGCTTGTCGGACCGCTTGGCCCAAGCCGGTGCGCAAAACGAAAATGGGATCCTAGATGTTGAGACACCGCCACCAACAGCTGAACTGCTGGCCAAAGCGGATGTCCTCTTTCCGGGTCAGAAAAACGCCATTGAGGCGTTGCGCGCGGCCATCGCAAACCCTAGGCCGGGATACAATATCCTGGTGATGGGGGCAACGGGGACTGGCCGCAGGTCAGCGGTCCGGCACATCCTCGAAACGCAAGAGAATGGCGCGGCCCCTTCAAAAGACTGGGTGTATTTCACGGACGATAGCATGGCCGGGAGTCTGAAGCCCGTTGCCGTTCCCTATGGAAAAGCGCGGGCATTTGCCTGGGCCTGTGATGTGGCGCTTGCCAAATCTGCGACAGCGCTTGAGCGTCTTTTGGCGAGCGATGACTACGCTATCGGTTTGCAGGTGCTGAATGAGGAATTCAAGCAATTCAGCGACAAGGCTTTTGATGTTCTCAAGCGCCGGGCGGAGTCGCAAAACATTGCACTCGTCAAAACGCCGGATGGCTATGTACTGGCGCCGATGCACGAAGGGCGCGTGGTGAAGTCAGACGTTTTCCGGTCTTTGCCGGAAGCCCTGCAACGCGATGTTGAGGATAAAATTTCAGGTCTTGAATTTGAGCTCAAAGCCTTGATCTCGGAAGTTCCGGGCCGGGAAGCGGGATATGGAGAGAAACTGGCCCTGCTCAATCGCGAAGTGGCCAGCCGCGCGCTACGCCCGCATCTAAATGAAGTCAGAGCCCAGTACGCCGGGTCGGACCTGGCGGAAGTGGCCCTCGACATGCTTGAAACGCAACTGATCGCCAGCGCTGGCGTTTCGCGGGCTGTGCGCGGCGGATCGAAAGGTGTCGCAGTTTTCCCGGCGCATTTCGTGCCGTTGCGCGACGAGAGTTCTAATTTCAATGCTCGTCCCGCGGTTTTTGCGCGCGAGGTTGCGCCTGCGGATCTCACGGGCACCATTGGGCATGATGCCAGCCGGCGCTTGTCGGTCAGGCCCGGTCATCTTATGCGGGCCAATGGCGGCTATCTCGTAGTTGAAGCCTGGCGGTTGGCCTCTATGCCAGGCAGCTGGGAGACTCTGAGTGCGGCGTTAGAGGCCGCGCGCGTGGTGCCTCAAACAACATTGGGATTGGTGATTGACGACGAGGCGGTACCTCTGGAGGTGAAGCTGATCCTGATCGCGGACGACGCCTCATGGACCCGTCTTAAAGGTATTGATCCAGGCATTGCGCGTTTTTTCCCCTCTCGCATTCGCTTCGCGAGTGATGCCCCAAAATCCGAAGTTGATGTAATGGCTTATTCCAGCCTTGTAATTTCTATCGCAGAGTCGCAATCGTTGATGCCGCTCGAAAATTCAGCGGTCACGGCACTCTATGAGGATGCCTGCCGCCGCAGCGGATCATCATCACGCGTATCGCTGGATTGGATTGCCTTGAGACAGTGCCTGGCGCTGGCTGGCGCGATCGCCGACAAAGCGGAAGTCGATAAGCTCCGCCGCACAGACATTATAGACGCCATTGCAGAACGTAGCCGGAGTGACATCAAATGATGGCGCACGTCGCAGAAGCGTCTGAAGAGAGCGGCCGGGTTCTGTTTTGGCTTGATCCAAATGTGATGGCTGAGCCCGCCGCGATTGATGGCGCAAGCCGCTTGGCGGCGGCCTTCAAATCCGAAATTGAATCACTGGTCGTCAATGATGGGGCTATTCCGCGTGCCCTGGCTTTGCCGGTTTCCCGCGTTGTTGACGGCACCAATGGCACCGGCGATCAGCTCAATTCGCAGGTTACGGGCCGCATTCTCGATCTCATTGGAGAACGGCAGCGGCGCGACATCGAGAGCTATGCGGCGAAGTTTGGCGTGCCGTGCCACCACACCATTACGGCAGGCGAGGCCATCGACCAGCTGACCGGGCTGTGCCTCATGAGCGGGCCATGGAATGTCATCGCACTCGCGCATGCGCCAACTCAGGCAACGGCGGCGACGATCAGCGCCATCATGGCCAATGTCAGCGGCGCGACGGCCGTGGTGGTGGCGGGGAGGGGGCCATTGCGCTCGTCAGGGCCGGTGGCAGTTGTAGCCGAAGATTGCGAGCGCCTGCCCTCCATGCTGAGGGCGGCCATGCGCTTGAGACAGCCAGGCCGCGCCGTGCATCTGTTTTTGGCGGCCGATACTTTTGCGAGTTTACGTGAGCTGGAATTGCACACCCGTATTCTTATAGGTGGCCGGAATGATTTGGTCTTCGAAACCTCAGACCCGACATTTGCCCTTGAAGGCACGTTCGATGAGCGTCTGCGTAGTTTGGCGCCAAGCTATGTGATCGCCAGATTTGGCGGCAATTTGCTGCCGAGCGCCAAGTCGCTGCCGCGCACCATCTCGCTCGCGGGTGCGCCGTTTTTGCTGGTGCGGTGACGCGGCCTACTGCAACTCGCCAAGGAGCCGCTGGAGTTCAGGCGGCACCTCGCCTTGTTGCTCCATCTGGCCGATGATTTCTTTGAGCTTAGTTTCAAAGTCGTGCATCTCAATTTCGTCCGGCTCATGATCGAGTCCGAATTTTTTCTGTATATCCTTCGGACTGATGGAGGATCCTGAGGGGGCCTTGGCTGGCACAGACACGGCTTCAACAGGGCTTGGGCGTTTGACGGTGGAGGCAACCGCCACGTCGAGGGCGCGCACACCCACGAACGATAACAGTGTCGTCGGCACTTTGCCCTTCATGGTCAGGGTGATCGCGCTGTTCTCTGAGGCAATCGTGATGTTGTAAGGCAAGCCTTTGAGATCTGAACTCAGGTTGGCCTGAAGATAACTGCGCACCGTCAAATCGACATCGTCGAATGGCTCGCCTAACTGCCGCGATGCAGCAAAAGCGGCGTTATCGACTGCAGTTTGCAGTTTGGCGTGCATACCCTCAGCCCGGTTATAATCGAGCGCGGTCAGGGCAATGCCAATGATTGGCACGGCCATCAGGGCAAACAGTGGGGCGATGGCTCCGTCTGCATTGCGCGCAAACGCTTGCGCCGTTGAGCGAGCTATCCGCTTTGATGTCGTCGTCATCCGGCGCCCGCCTTGCTTGCGTGGTGGCCACGTCTCGGGCCAATCGCTATCGTCGTTCGGACTTGCAAAGGAAACGTTGCTAAACCAGGGTCAGAGAATAATCGAACGAGCCTGACGTCGAGCATGGTGAACGAAGTCTTTCACCGTGTGTTGGGATCAGCCAGGGCACAAAAAAAGGTCAGCAGCCCCCCAGCTGCTGACCTTTCCCGCTATCGCCCCCCGGCGACCGGAGCCGCTGGCTCCGGGTATTCTTTGAAACCCGCGCTTTAAGCGCTTTCCTTTTCGGTTGCGGCTGGAACCGGAGCCGCCGAGATGGCAGGCAGCGGCGTTCCGATATCGCCACGGTCGCGGCGGCGCGGCATGGCAGGCTGGAAAGCACGGCGGGCATGAAACTCGCAGTAAGGCAGGCCGGTCACCTTGTCCTTGCCGCAGAAATGGAACTCCGCCGCTTGTGGATCACCGATCGGCCAGCGGCAACTGACCTCCGTCAGCGTCTGAATGGATTTGCGCTCAGCCAAGGGGATCACGAGTTCCTCGACCAGTGGCACGTAAGGCTCGGCATCGCCGATGTAGAGTGCGCGCACTGCTGGGTTTCCCAGCGTTGCAAAGCGTTGTTTGACGACGGCGCGCTTGTTGGTGTTGGCCAAACGGGCGCGCGGCCGGTGGGTCTTCATGCGCGAGGTTGTCGCCCGGCCCGAGAGCCCAAGACGATGGACCTTGCCGATAACGGCGTTGCGGGTAACGCTTCCAAGGCGCCCTGCGATCTGACTTGCGCTTAAGCCTTCCGACCAAAGCTTTTTGAGAAGGTCGACGCGTTCATCCGTCCAAGACATGTGTCGTTCGCTCCCTGTCGAGCCGCGTATGCGGTGCGCACCCCCCGGTGCCCACGTGAACGGCCGC